>CAZTYT010000041.1:0-11766 GCA_964618245.1 uncultured Legionella sp.
TGTACTTCAATAAACGGAATTGCTACACCGCACAGCGCATCACGTAAAGCAATACTTGTGTGTGTAAAACCTGCAGGATTAATAATGATAAAACTGATTTTATCTGCTCTGGCTTGATGAATGGCATCAATCAAAGCACTTTCAGAATTACTTTGATAGCATGATAATTCCCAACCTGCTTTGCTTGCCTCATCGACAAGGCGGGTATTGAGTTGTGCTAATGTCGTTAAGCCATAAACTAAGGGCTCTCTAGTTCCCAGGAGATTCAGATTAGGGCCATGCAAGACCAGGATTTTTTTCTTCATTCCGTCATTATAGAATAATTTTTGGCAAATTTTGCCTTATCTTTATAAAATTGTCTATATCTTCGAGGATAACAACAAGATCCCTGCATGTTTTTTAGTTTTTCCTGACGATTTCTATAGTATCACATTTTATTTGACTAAAAATTGATTAAAAACATCACCTTGAATAAATATGGAACAATTTTAAATAAAGCAAAAAGAATTATTTTCCATATTATAACGAACTAATAATTTAAAAACCCGCCAAACTATGCTAGTTTGGATTTGTTTGTTGGGCTGTTGCATTATGTACGTTAAAACTTTGGTGTAACTCTTGATTGAAATCCATACAAGTGTTCCATGACTTGGATTCTCAGGATGAAGTCGATTCGATAAAGAGAGTTGCTGATATATTAGAGATGATTGACATTTCGCTCGATTTTGCTTTTAGCGAAGTGAGCAAAAATGACAACATTTCTAGAATTAGAGTTGCAATAAGGAGTATGTTTCAATGCACTATAATTACTATTTCTCTCCCTTGGCAGTAGCTTTGGCCTTAGGAATGGCATCTCCCGTACGAGCTGCAGAACCTATGCCATTAAACAAGGTGTCAATTGCTCAATTAAAACAAAAATTTACTTTTGCAGGTTCAACTATTTCGGCTTCTGCAGATAGTCTAAATTTCATTAGTGAACATACGGATCACAATCATATTACTCACATTCGCATGCAACAGAATTATTTGGGTTTTCCTGTTCATGGCGGACATGCCATTTTTCATAGTACAAATACTGTAAAAACCTTGGCTGCCTCTCAAAAGGATGTGCCCATGAATGGTGTTTTATATCAAGGATTGCAATCTGAGTTAGGTAAGCCTGCAATTGATTTTACCAAAAACACCGCTTCTGCTTTGCAGCAATTTAAGAGCCAATATGCTGACAAAGACATAAGCGAAGAACAAGCTACACCAATGGTTTACATTGATGAGCAACATCATGCGCATTGGGCGTATCGAGTGAGTCTTTTTGTTACTCATAAAGATAAAATTCCAGAGCGCCCCACTGCGATTGTTGATGCGCAAACCTATAAGCCTTTTGTACAATGGAATGATGTAAAAACAGCCAAAGTATCTGTCAAGGGTACCGGTTTTGGAGGCAACCATAAAACAGGCGAATACAAATATGGCGCCAATAGTTTGCCTTATCTTAATCTATTGCGCGATGAGAGTACGGAAATCTGCTCGATGGAAAACACCGATGTTAAAGTGATTGACATGGCTCATAAGTACAGCTCAAGGGCACGAGCAATGCGATTTGATTGTCCTTCGAGTCATTCTGATATTTATACCACTGGATATAACCGTGATGGTTATGATCGCGACAATGGTGCAGTTTCCCCCTCAAATGATGCCTTATATGCAGGTGACATGATTAAGCACATGTATCATGATTGGTATGGAGTAGAAGCTTTAATAAAAGGAGATAAAACCCCCATGCAATTAGTGATGCGAGTTCATTACGGCGAAGGGTATGAAAATGCTTATTGGGATGGGCGACAAATGACCTTTGGTGATGGTGATACGATGATGTACCCTTTGGTTTCTCTAGGTGTCGGAGGGCATGAAGTTAGCCATGGGTTTACAGAGCAACATTCCAATTTGGAGTATTATGGTCAGTCAGGCGGTCTTAATGAATCCTTTTCCGACATGGCAGCGCAAGCAGTAGAACATTATGCTTCAGGAAAAAACTCTTGGAGTATTGGTGCTGAAATCATGAAAGAAGATAGTGGATATGATGCGCTTCGTTATATGGATAAACCGAGTCGTGATGGGGAATCCATTGATAGTGCGGATGAATATTACGGCGGCATGGATGTGCATTATTCCAGTGGTGTTTATAATCATTTTTTCTATATTCTTGCTAACAAACCCAATTGGGATGTTCGTTCTGCTTTTAAAATAATGGTGAAAGCTAATATGGATTATTGGATCCCTACTTCTACTTTTGAAGATGCAGGTTGTGGCGCTATTAATGCAGCAAATGATTTTGGCTACTCAGTAGATGATGTGAAAGCAGCCTTAACTGAAGTTGCCATTAGTTATGAGAGCTGTTCCAAATAGTGAAGATACAAGCCTTGATGATGTAACGTATAATCAAGGCTATACGATGATTTAAAAGCGATGTTGTAGAAAAAAATCAGTCAGGAGTTGGGCAACAATTTCTGGCTGCTCCATATGAATATGATGACCACCTTGAAGTTGTTTTACCTGGATATTTTTTACCACACTAATACGTTTTTTCATGATTTCAGCATCAAAGATAAACCCTTCGCTAGTGACTAGCAATTCAGTTGCGGTATTAATATTTTGTAAGCAAGATAAAATTTGTTCCTCCGTCATGCGTAAGGGGGAAGGGCCGAGTAAACGTTGATCATGACGCCAATAAAAACGCCCTTCTTTTTCGCTGATACCGCGCTCACAAAGAATGCTAGCAATTTCTTGAGAAACATATCCTTTGGCTGCTCTTGCTTTAACAGCATGCTGAAATTGCTCATATCCTTTGGGTGGTCTACGATAACGTATTATTGAATTGACATAAGTCGCCAGTTGACTGCATGCCGTTTCAGGAGGGGAAGAAAAGGGACCTATGGCTTCAATCAGATAAAGGGAGTTTAATAGGTGAGGCGATACGCCAGCTACTAAACTGGCCAAGCAAGCTCCCATGGAATGGCCTAATAAATGGATCTTTTTTAAGTTTAAAGCCTTTATTAGTTCAATAATAATAAATATTCCGTCAAAGAAGTAATAATTATACCCTTCGGGTAAATGAGTTGAATGACCATGACCAGGCAAGTCTATCGCAATTAGATGAAAGTTGTTTTGTAAGTAGGGAGCTAATGGAACAAAGCTATTCGCATTATCTAACCATCCATGTAAGGCTAAGATAGCTGGTTTTTGGGGATCTCCGCACACTTTTGCAGCGATAGAAAAACCTGGCAAGTTAATCTTGATTTCTTTCATATTTTTTGCACTACCATTTAATTATACTAAGTATAGATAGTTTTTATGCGCAAACCCAGCGTTAAACGTAGCCGCTCGTATTTATTTTTAGCCATTTAATGTTAAGCTTAATACAGCAACCTGAGCAAGGTGAGTTCATGCAAGAAGTTAAACGTAGTGTTTCGTTAATGACTTACAACATTCACAAGGGGTTTGGACTTGGAGCCATTCGTTTTTTATTGCCTAAAATGCGAGAGGCGATTACCAGTTTGAATCCTGATTTTGTTTTCTTACAGGAAGTGCAAGGCGAACATAAAAAAAGAGAAAAACGCATTAATGCCTGGCCTGATCTTTCTCAATGCGAATATATTGCAGAAAATATTTGGCCCCATTATGTTTATGCCAAAAATGCAGTATACCAATCTGGACATCACGGCAATGCTATTTTAAGTAAATATGCATTTACGCACGTGGATAATATTAATCTTGCTAACATACGTCGTGCCTCCCGCGGTATTTTGCATGCTCAATTGTTATTGAATAACCAAATCATTCATTTGTTGTGTGTGCATCTTGGTCTTTTTAAACGGGAGCGTGCAGAGCAATCTACGGCTTTAATTCAGCGAGTACAAGAGATAGTTCCTTTTAATGAACCTTTATTAATGGCGGGTGATTTTAATGATTGGCGTAATGTGCTTTCCCCATCTTTAGCAGAAGATTTAAATGTGGAGGAAGCTTTTGTTTCTGTAAAGGGACAGCATGCACGTTCTTTTCCAGCAATTCGTCCTGCTTTATGTGTGGATCGGGTGTATTTTCGCGGTATGGAAGTTCAGGAAGTTGCTTGCTTGCAGGGCAAGCCCTGGCGCATGTTGTCTGATCATTTGCCCTTGTATGCACGATTTACTATCAGTTCATAAAAAATTTAATGAGCTAATCCATAAAGTAAAGAAGGACATAGAATCTGGTCTGCCTTTTCATACAACGAGTGCTCATAAAATAAGTGATTACAATAGACAAAATTCTCGGAAAAGCGTTGCTCGAAGTCGCATGGATCATCATCCAGGATGACAAATGATTTGGCTGAGTGCTGGTTTTTCCACTGTTCTATTTCATCTCCTCTAGTGGTGTTCAATACCGGGGTAGCATCAATAATGTAGTTACCAAGATTTTTTTCATCATATATTTTTTTAAAAACATCTACTAAGTCTGGTGCTATACGAACATAGGGGGCATAGGTTGCAATAGTAAATATTGCTTTTAATTGTTCCAGACTCCGATCCTTGCGCCAAGCTGAGCTAATCACTATTTTTGCATGATGTTTTTTACATAAGCGCCATACATTGGTGAGAGCCTCTTGGTTAAAATTAAGTGCTGCAGAAATGTCACCAATATGCAAAGAATCAAGAACTTCAGAAGGGATTAAGGCTTTTAATAAGGGAGAAGATCTCATTTCGTTTAGATAAGGTTGCTTTATATGTTGCTTATCAAATGCAGCGCCAATATAAATTACTCCATCGATGTCGAGGAAAATATATTTTTCTTCCTCATTTTTTGTTGAGTTTTGATCAAAGAAACCAAGTTTTAACATTTAAAGGTTATAAGCACATACAGAACGTTAAGAACAATAGCCTGGTTGCTTGCAACCAGGCTACCAAGCTATTAGGCTAGTGTTATTCCATATCGTTTTGATATTCACCGAGGCAGGCTGCGCTGTTTAAACGAGCTCTTTTTAGTAAAGCATCTTGCGCTTTGGTAATATTTTCTTTTTTACCACCCCAAGCGGCTAAACAATCTTCTTGCAATGCACGGCCATAAGAGAAACTTAATAACCAGGGTTGGTGATCAATGCTGTTAATTGCATTTAAATTAGCAGTAGCTTGCTCAGATGTTTGTCCACCAGAAAGGAAATTAATGGTAGGTACTGCAGCAGGTACGTTGTTACGGAATACACTGATAGTGTAATCAGCTACTTCGTCTGGCTCACTAAATGGTTTATGTTCCTTGCCACAAGTGACCATGCTTGGTTTAAGAATGATATGCTCTAATTCAACTTGATGAATAAATAAAGCATGAAATACCTCATGCAGCACGATTTCACATACTTCAGCACAATGCTCAATGCTATGATTACCATCTATTAATACTTCTGGTTCTACAATAGGTACAATACCGACTTCCTGGCAGGCGGCCGCGTAGCGAGCCAAGTTTTCAGCGCCTGTTTTAACGGCAGTCAAGCTTGGAGTAAATTCGGAAATAGAATAGACATTACGCCATTTGGCAAAGCGTGCGCCCAAGTTTTTGAAATGTTGTAAGCGCTCGACCAAACCATCCAAGCCTTGGGTGACTTTTTCATTTTCCGTATTAGCTAAATTGACTAAGCCTTTATCTACTTTGATACCAGGAATGATGCCTTTATCAGCAAATAATTTGGCAATGGGGGTGCCATGTTCGTCTGCTTGTTCAAAAGTTTCTTCAAAAAGAATCACGCCATTGATGTATTGCTCCAGATCAGGAGTAGTAGCTAGCAACAAACGATAATCACGACGATTTTCTTCGTTATTTTCAATATTAATAGAGGCAAAACGTTTGCCGATGGTGCTGGTGCTTTCATCAGCTGCTAAAATGCCTTTTCCTACTTGTAGCATATGCTCCATTGTTGCTGATAATTCTTCATAACTCATAGTGTACTCCTGGTGTTATCTTGAAATGTATTTTTCCCGAATAATGTGTTGCATGGCAAAGCCATGTTCTTTTAAATAGTTAAAAGCTTCGTCGATCATACCTGGATTTCCACATAAATAAACAATATCTTGTTGTGGATTAAGGTTTAGAGCAGGGAATGCATGTTGGACGTAGCCACTGAACTCATTTTCTGCAAGCTCCTCGACTGGCTGACGGCTTAAATATGGCATAAATACTGCCTGCGTATACTTTTGAGTAAAATTTTTAAATTCATCGTAATAAAGGATTTCTTCGCGCCTTTGAATGCCCTGGAGAATAACCACTTGTAAATCAGGGTTTGCTTCAAGGCGTTTGCCTAGTTCTTGCAGCATGGCTCGGTAGGGGGTAATCCCAGTGCTAGTAGCAGCAAGAATGTAACGCCTTGGTTGTTCGTCTTTCAACGTTAATCGCCCATAAGGCCCACTGATGTGAATAATGTCCCCTGGTTTTAAATTAAATAAAAGATTAGTGCCTGGTCCATTAGCAAAATAACCCGCTGCAAACTCGATTTGATTATCAAGTTGAGGTACATTGGCTATACTGTAACTACGCTTTAAGGGTTTACCTTCATGCTCGAAATGAACCGTAATAAATTGCCCTGGCTCGTACTGGAATGTTGGGGCAAGTTCGCAACTGAAAACAAAATGTTTTACTTTAGGCGTAATCATAAAAGATTGCTTTAAAGTAACAGGAAAAGTATTTATTTGCATGAAAGTATCAACTTTTATTTATAAACTGCCTAATATAAGGAAAAAATTATGCAATGCAAGGGTTAAGGACATATAATTAACATTATGACTATGCTTGATCTCGTTACTATTTTAGGCAATATAAGCCAGTCTTTATACCCCTTACAACGATTAATCACGGGGGGGGCATACTTATTGGGTATTTTATTTTTTATTACGGCAATCTCCAAATTGTTAAAAATAGGCGATCGCAGAGCCCAATCTCCTTCCCGGGAAAAAATGTTTGGCCCCATGATGTATCTGCTAATAGGGGCAATATTGTTGTATTTGCCCACGGCTCTTAATATCGCAGCAAATACAGCGTTTGGGGTAGGTAATGTTTTAACCTATTCTTCGTATGATCCTACCAATATCTATAGCTCAATGGGATTGCTCATTCGGACAGCTGGTGTTTTATGGTTTGTTCGAGGGTGTGTATTAGTTGCTCAGGCCAGTGAGCCGGGTGCTCAGCATGGTCCTAAAGGACTTGCGTTTATTTTTGCCGGTATCTTATCAATGAATTTTGATAATACTATTTCTGCATTAAACACGGTAATGAGTGATTTAACAACTTGGTCATTAGCAATTAAATCAAGTCAAGGCTATTGAAAGCATCGGACTTGGACCAACAAAGTTAATTCTCTTCCCCGCAAATTTTTAAATTATTAGCTTTGGCAAAGTCCATAATCGACTGATAAAGTAATGGACTGGATTCTTTGAGTTTGGGATCAAGTAAAACACATTGGTAACCGTCGCTATTAACGCTTGGACGTAGAAGAGGAGAATAATGAATTCGGCAGTTTTTAAAACTCGCAAGTGATCCACTCATGCGTTCAGCCCAGTCACTGGGGCGAAAAGTTTTGCCTTGAGCAGTTATTCCTTCGATTACTATTGTTTTCTTTTCTGGATCAGCCATAATTCTATGTAATTAAAATACACTGTGCTAAGTATAACATCAAATCAGGGTTTCTGTATTGAATTTTATTTGTTTTGTTGCAATATATTGGTATTTGCAAATGTAAATTTTAATCCTATTATGTCAGGGTGTACGACTTAGCGTTTAACAAAGGCTTATTGCGAATGAAAAAAGAAAGTCATTCAGGAATTTATTTATTACCTAATTTATTTACTACAGCTAGCTTGTTTGCTGCTTTTTATTCCCTTGTTGCATCGATGAAAGGCCAATATGAGGTAGCGGTTATTGCGATATTCATTGGGATGATCGCTGATGGATTAGACGGACGAATTGCGCGATTAACCAATACTCAAACAGAGTTTGGGGCACAATATGATAGTTTATCCGACATGGTCACTTTTGGCGTAGCGCCTTCTTTATTGCTTTATAATTTAACCCTTGCCCTTTTAGGGAAAGTAGGGTGGTTGGTTGCTTTTGTTTATACTGCGGCTGTAGCACTACGTCTTGCTCGTTTTAATACTCAACTTGAAGTGGCTGACAAGCGTTATTTTCAGGGGCTTCCTTGTCCACCTTCTGCCGCAGTAATGGCCTCTTTTGCTTGGTTATGTTACCAGAACGAGTGGCATAATATGTTTGTCGCTGTAATAACAGCTATTCTTTCTTTGATTGCATCTGCGTTGATGGTTTCTAATTTTCGTTATTACAGCTTTAAGGAAATTGATTTTAAAGGCAAGGTGCCTTTTTTATACGTATTGCTAATGATTATTTTATTTGTAGCAATTGCAGCAAATCCTTCCTGGGTTATTTTTATTGGATTTGGAGCGTATGCTTTTTCTGGGCTTGTTTTGACTTTATGGGTTTTGCATAAGGTGAGAAAGCAAAGAAAGCATTAGATCAGTATTAAGAAATCTCTTCACCCTAAGCCTTCAAGCCAACGGAGGCTTTGTTGCATAAATAGGAAGTTGTCTGAATTACTGCGGCGTTGATCGCGAAGATTCGAAGTACTTCAGATCGAAGGGGTGGTTAATTTTTCGCCCAAATAAAATCTCATTGTTCCTTTGGAAGAGATAGTCAGAGTGCGGATTTCAAGAGGCTTATTCGCCTTCACCGAAGAAATTATTAATTAATTGCACTAAAGCGTCATTCATTTGCGTTTCATCTGGACCTTCTATCTCCAGGAGGATTTCGCTGCCTTCATTGGCAGCAAGCATCATGACACCCATTATGCTTTTTCCATTGACGGTATGCGAACCTTTGGTAACCTCAATGTGGCTTTGGTATCGTGCAGCGGTTGAAACAAATTTTGCTGAGGCTCGTGCATGTAAGCCCAATTTGTTAATGATTTTAATTTTAGTCTTTATCATAGCGCGTACAATGTATCACGAACTAAGCACTGGGTACAGTTGTTCATTGCAATAAAAGAAAGGTGTTCAGAGCGGGGTTATTTCTGTTGGGTCAAAGACCCAACAAGAATCAACTAATGATGACGGATTTTTTCTTTATGCTTAATGAGCTGGCGATCTAATTTATCAATTAAAGTATCAATAGCTGCATATAAATCTTCTGACTCAGAGCTTGCATGTAATTCACCACCAGCAACAAATATAGTAGCCTCAGCGATCTGTCTTATTTTTTCAACATCGAAAACAACGTTAATTTTAGTGATATGATCAAAGTGACGCTCTAATTTATCGAATTTTTTTTCGGTAAGTGCTCTTAAAGCAGGAGTAACATCCAATCGATGTCCTGTAATGTTGATTTGCATAGTGAATCTCCTTCAATTACATTAATTTACAAATTTTTTTCTTTCATTCGAGGGAGCAATCCCCATTGCTTCTCGATATTTTGCTATGGTTCTTCTTGCGACATTTATCCCTTGTTTTTCCAGCATAAGGACAATTTTGCTATCACTCAATGGTTTTTTTCTATTTTCTGCAGCAATCATTTTTTTAATTAGTGCACGGATGGCAGTCGATGAGCATTCATCACCTGCATTTGTATTGATATGGCTGGAGAAAAAATATTTTAATTCAAAAACTCCGCGAGGGGTGTGAATAAACTTTTGAGTAGTGACTCGGGATATAGTGGATTCATGCATTTCAAGAGCCATTGCTACGTCATTCAAAACTAAAGGTTTCATGGCCTCTTCTCCATGTTCCAGGAACCCTTTTTGATATTCCATGATGCATTTAGCAACTTTATATAAAGTTTCTTGCCGGCTTTGAATACTTTTTAAAAACCAGCGTGCTTCTTGAAGGTTATTTTTTAAAAATTGATTGTCTGTGCTGTTATCGGCACGTTGGATTAAAGAAGCATATTGATTATTAATACTTAATTGAGGAAGGGTATTTTGATTTAAAATGACTTTCCATTCCCCATTAACCTTTTTTACAGTTAAATCAGGAATAATGTATTCAGTTATTGCGTGATGAATTACATTGCCAGGTTTGGGATTCAAGCCTTGGATAATTCGCAAAATTTGTTCTACTGCTTTTTCATTAACCTGATAACTCTTCATTAGTTGTTTGTAATTATGTTGCCCCAGTAAGTCCAGGTTTTCATTAATAATTTTTTTTGTAAGAGCTAAATGTACAGTATCTAAAGGAAGCTGTTCTAATTGAATGGATAGTGCTTCTGCTAAATTGATAGAGCAGCAACCTACAGGATCAAATAGCTGCAACCTGTGCCTTACAGCTTCTATTTCTTCTATATCCAAAGGGTGCTCTTCACTATTGAGACTGGTGTGTAAATCGGTAATAGAAACAGTTAAAAAGCCATCATCATTAATTGCATCAATGAGAGCAGTAGCAATAGCTCTATCGACATCACTCATTGAAGATAAAGTGAGTTGCCATCGTAAATGCTCTTGCAAATTGGTGGTGGTGCAATGCAAGTTATCAAAATTGTAATCATCGTTTTCAATAGGATGAGTTTTACCAGAGTTGGCATAGAGTTCAGACCATCTAAAGTCAATAAACTCATCGTCATGAAGAGGCTTTATTTCTTCTTGAGGTTCATCTTTATGGTCAGTAGGAGTAATTTCAAGCATTGGGTTTGATTCAACAAGGAGTTGAATTTCTTGTTGCAAATCTATAGTAGATAACTGCAAGAGCCTGATTGCTTGCTGAAGTTGTGGTGTAAGCGTCAGATGTTGGCCTATATTAAGCTGTAGTGACGGTTTCATACAAATCCTCTTTGTTTCTACTGCCATTAACTATCAGTTTAAACGATTCGTAAGGATAATCCAGTGTTTACTAAGGTTAATTTCGGGCTGGCCATTTGGTTTTTGCTTATTATTTGGCTATCTTTATTAGGTTTTTATCTTGTGGGCTAATCTGTAGGCTATATGAAATGCTAGAGAAAGGGTTTGAACAGAGCAAAGAAAAAGCCCCTAAAAGGGGCTTAGCAATTATTTTACTTTTTTCTCTTTAAAAAGCACGTGCTTACGTACCTTTGGATCGTACATCATCAATTCCATCTTTTCAGGATGATTACGTGGATTTTTAGTTGTAGTTTTATAGTATCCAGTTCCTGCTGTGGATTCCATTTTCACTTTAATTGTGACAGCTGCCATGGTTTATCCCCTTAAATTATACTTTTTCGCCATTAGCTCTGATTTTATCCAGAACTGTTTTAATTCCTAATTTGTCGATAATACGCATACCTTTAGTACTAACTTTTAATGTGACTAATCGTTTGTCTTCTTCAACCCAGAAACTATGGTTTTGAATATTGGGTAGAAAGCGTCTTCTGGTTTTATTGTTAGCGTGCGACACTTTGTTACCAGTCATGGGTCGCTTGCCAGTTACCTGACATACTCTAGACATTGTGTTACTCCAAATTAGATATATTTTAGGTTGTCTTTGTAAAATTCTGGGCAAATAGCCGGATGTGAAATACAAGAGCGGTTTTATACCAAAAAAATGTAATAGTTGCAAGATTTTTGTAGCAACTTATAATCGCTGTTTTTCTATTTTTGAGTAAATATGATGCATCGGAAAGTCAAAAGTTATGTTTTGCGCGCAGGAAGAGTAAGTAATCGGCAGCAGCAGGGACTGGATTTATGGATAAAAGATTATGAACTGGCGGTTGATGGTTCGCCATGGGATTTAACGGCAA
>CAZTYT010000042.1:0-11720 GCA_964618245.1 uncultured Legionella sp.
GCCTTGGTTTCAATCACTTCGACATCATTTTGGCTAATCACCTGTTCATTAGCTGGTGGAGCAGAAGGATTGCTCGGGTTTGGTGCAGGCGAATTGTAAATTGGCGCAGGGCCAGTTGCTTGCGTCTGGCCAGCCTGAGGTGGTGGCGGCAATGGCCCCCCGCCTCCGGGACTATTTGTGTTCGATAAACGCCGTTGGAGCATACGTAATTGCTGTAACGCCTGTTGTGCATTATCTGGTTGAGGAGGAGCAGCATAAACTACCTCAGGAACTCCACATACTAGCCCTGATAAGAAACACAACTTTAAAAACTGATTTACTTTTTTCATTAAGAAACCCCACCACTGGCAGGCCCAACAACAAACTGGGATATACCGATTCCTCTGGGTGAATTTAATGTTGAAACGCGTGTAATCAACATAGTGACAACATTATTTTGTTGAGTAAATTCGCTCGCACTTTGATAAGTCACTAAAATAGGCATTTGTACTCGCCAAGAAAAGCTGCCATTTAGTACTCCTTTTTGCAGAATAATAGGAGCACGTGTTGCCACAGCAGAAACAATCAATTTTTTAGCTTTAACGGCTTCCAGGTTATTGGACTGTTGTAAAGCATTCAAGAATTGATCCCACCCTTCTGGGGTAAAGAATCCAGAAGACGCCTGCAATTCATCTCTATAGTTAACAAAGTTATAGGTAAATGCTGCAATTGCTGCCTGGTTCGCCCATTGCAACACGGCAGAATCAGACTGGTTAGGCTCATTCAATGGGAAAAGAGGCGTAATACGTCCATTAATACTGGTAGCAAAATATTTAGGAGCTGGGGGATGAGTTAGGATATACACTAACATGGACGCCAATACAAAATTAACCACCAAAGCGATCAACAAAGCAAGCATGACTTTACGTTGGCTGTCCTTATAAAATTGGTTTCTCAATGTAACGACCGTCAAAGCGTCTTCAGCCATAATATCCTCGTATTTATTATACTTATTGCGGTATCAATTTTTGCTCTGGCACTGATGGCGGATCAGGCTCAAGCAATGCATTGGATGACATGTTACGGGCAGATAAAGGTTTCAATTGCACCGGTGGCGTCACTCCGTTTGTTGCATAATAATTTCTTTCAGGCTGTGATAGATAAAGATAAAATAACAACAACCCAAAAAAACAGCTTAATCCAAGTGAAACGATGATGGAAGTCAAACCACGTCGATAAACATTGACGTTAAACGCTTTACTATTTTTGATTATTCCCCACATTTCACGATTCATTTTTCATCCTAAGCTACAGCGCGTCTAAAAGTAATTTCTATCCGTGCATTTGCAGAATAATCACCGCCTTTGGTGTAGGCAACTATAGGTTTATCACTCCCTAGTCCTTGTGTAAAGATAAAACGGCTATCAACCCCTTGCGACCATAAATATTCACCGACTACCCTGGAGCGAGCCAAGGTTAAAGCATGTTCTCTTTGCGCAGAAACATATTTGCTACTGTAGCTATCGATATAAATTGAAATTTTACGAAATTGCTTTAAGTAAATCGCCACATCATTGAGCAAAGCATAGGCTTTCCATTTAATATGAGGAGTTTGTGGTTCAAACAATAACGCAGCAGGAATACTAATCATAAAATCTTGGCCTATTGTAACAACTTGCACCCCTTTTTTTTGCAATTTCTTTCTAAACTTCATTACTGTTGAGTCACAAGCCCCTGTTACCTTGCAAGGCCATTTCGGTAAATCAGGAGGTAATGCCCAATATTCTTTTTTACAGGAAACACTCATGCATAAGGCAATCACCCCAACAGTCCGAAGTAACAAGACTATGTAATTAGTAAGTGTTGTTCTCACTTTTGATTCCTTAAACAAAACAATGGTTACTTCTCAGATAGCTTTTGGCCGTTTCATAAGAGCTAAAATAAAAAATATTTAAATGATTACGTTACAATGAAATGAGTTAAATTGCTATTTTTTTAAAAATTTATTTAAAACTTAACATTTTTTTTATTAATTTTCGCTCATTTTTCAACCGCCCCTATTGCTTGCCCCCTCCCAGTGCCTTTTGCCAATTATTTTTTAATGTTAAAATAGGCATGGATCTTTCAAGCCGCAAACTATGAAACAGATAAAAAATATGCCCCCTGGGGTTCGTGCGCTCTATTTAGTACAATCTTTTTCCACTTTTTCTTATGCTACCCTTTATTCATCACTTGCCTTATTTTTAACTAAACAATTAAACCTCCCATCTGTTACGAGTCATACCATCGTTGGATTATTTCTTGCCCTCAACTATGTCATGCAACTGTTTGGCGGCGTAATTGGAGGCCGTTTTTTAAGCAACCGTTTATTATTTACCTTGGCTCTGCTCATAGAAATAACCGGCTTAGGCTGTTTAGCCTCCCTGGAGAAGTCACTATTATATTGGGGATTAAGCCTATTTTTAGTAGGTTGTGGGATTAGCTTGACCTGCTATAACAACATGATGACTCATCGTTTTACAGCAAATGATCCACGACGAGAAAATGCTTTTATTTTTAGCTATGCAGCAATGAGTATAGGTTTCTGCGCTGGCTACATTGTTAGTGGTTTTTTTGACTATAGCAATCAGTATCAATACTTGTTTTTTATTAGCCTCGTAACTGATGGAGCCACTTTGCTTGTATTAGGCTTTAATTGGTTTACCCTGACGGATGCAAATATTTCCATCACTCAGGGTCAAGAGGTAAAAAAAAGTATTTTGGGAATAAGCCTGACCTTTTTGCTGATACCTGGTTTGTTTTATTGTTTTAAGTTTGCTGAACTTAGCAATCAATTGATCCTGTTAATAAGTTGCGTGACTTTTCTCCTTATTTTTTTCTTGGGTATCAAACAAAAACAGAAAGCCATTCAATCACGCATTATGGCATATTTGCTATTAGCTTTAATTTCTATGCTTTTTTGGATGCTTTATTTTACAGGTCCCATCAGTATTATTTTATTTATCAAAAATAACGTGGAACGAAACATAGGTGGTTATACAATCGCTACCCAATGGCTCTTAAACATCAATCCTTTTATGATTATCCTTGCCGCGCCACTTTTGTCCTTATTAATTTCCAAACTTCAGGAAAAATTTAATTTTTCAATCCCTATTCAATTTGCTTATGCATTTGTAGCTTTGGGATTTTCATTCCTAACCTTAATCCTGGGGATTAATTTTTCGGACAGTAACGGTTATACGTCAATTTTTTGGATCATTTTATATCTTGTTTTTCAAGGTCTAGCTGAATTACTCATTGCACCGGTTGGCTATGCTTTAATTGGCAAGATTATTCCTGCCCCACTTCAAGGCACACTAATGGGTTCCTGGATGCTTATAGCCGGTGTGGCTGCCTCCTTAACTCATTATTTTTCTGATAACATGCCTAAAACAATAGAAGCTAGTCCGTTGTTGACAAATACAAGCTATTTGCAAGTTTTTATGCAGCTGGAATTATGGGCCATGGCTGGTGCCAGTATTTTATTTCTCTTGGCTAAAAAAATTAGCCAGCTAATGGATCATTCCATAAAAGTACAAACTAAAACTCAAAGCTCCGCTTTGGATTTCTAGCGTGCTCTATTACCATTAGTAAAAAACTTATGAAGTCAAAAGGAATTTACCATGAAAAAAATAGCTATTATAGGTGCTGGACCTGGAGGCCTTGCTGCTGCTGTATCCGCCCTTGAAGAAGGCTTGCAACCCCATGTTTTTGAGGCATCACAAAGGATAGGCGGGGTATGGGGGCCAGATAATCGCGAACTCTCCGATCATGGCACGGCTTGGCCTGGAATGAAAGTAAATGTTTCTCGTCACACTGGTACTTTTTCCAATTTCCCTTGGCCGGAAACCACGCCAGACTTTCCTACCACTCAAGAGGTATATGATTATTTGCTAAGCTACGCGACACATTTCGGTATTTTGCCACATATTCGTTTTGGCTCACGAGTTATTAATATTACCCAACCCGATGGAAAGTGGTTAGTACAATGGCAAGAAACGCAAGGAGTCATGAAAGAAGAAGTTTTTGATGCTCTTATTATTGCGACTAGTCGATTTAGCAAGCCTTATACTCCTCCATTTAAAGGCTTAGAAAAGATAAAGGTTAACCATATACATAGTTCAAAATATAAATCTCCAAATGAGTTTACAGATAAAAAAACCTTACTCGTGGGAGGTTCTTTAAGTAGCGTATCTCTAGCTGAAGATTTAATAAAAAAAACAGAGGTTATTCATCTCATACGTAAACCTCGTTGGATAGTAAAACGGTTCCGTTCTTCTGATCCACAAAACAATGGGGCTCTATTACCAAGAGATTTATCAAAAACCTTTATCAGCTCGCAAAAAAAACTTACTGCCGACGAACAATATCAATTCATGCTTCAACATTGTGCTGAACAAAATGAATATCCTGAATGGCGTATGCTCCCTTCGTCACCTCTTGGTTTTGCAGTTGCTGATGAGTATTTTGACGGGGTACGCAAGCAAAAAATAAAACCGGTTCAAGGTGAAGTCGACCATTTTTTAGAGGAAAGTGTAGTACTAACAGATGGACGAACCATTGAATTTGACGCAGTAATATTCTGCACGGGCTACCAAAGAGACTTACCCTTTCTGCCGCCAGCCCTACGATTAGAATCCGCCATAACCCTTTATGAAGATATTTTTCACTGCGACGCAGCAAATATTGCTTATATCGGCATGTACCCCAATGCACGCGGTGCAGCATTTCCAGTGTTAGAGTTACAAACAAGATATGCCTGTGGAGTTATCAGTGAGCGTTTAAAACTTCCGGCCTCAGATAAACTGCACGAAGCAATTGCTAATACGCCTAAAGAACGTGATGAAATCCAATATATGACCGCATTAGCAGAAAAGCTTGGTGTTATGCCAGATATGAATTCTACCAATTTAAATTTGCGCCACCTGCTATTATACGGTGCCTTTACCCCTGAAAGATTTCGTCAGACAGGAGTTCATAATAATGCAGATGCTGCGCTAAAAGCTATGGAGGAAAAAGAGGCATACCGACTCAAACTCCTCAATGCCAAGAGCACGGTTCCTTCCCTGGCATATCTATGTTTTTTTAAACATCAAGAGTCTAAGAAAATAATAGTAGATAATAATAAGCTTGAAGGATTGCAAATATAGCAGCCATGGAATAAATAAACTTCAAATTTTTGTTTCCTGTTGACTAAGCGTATCGATTTCGCGGTTGAGGGTATAATTTAATAAAGTCCGAATTAAAACCAAGCTTGCTACAATTCCTATGGAGTAATAATCCGGTGCGGTGGTAGTTCCAATAAGATCAGCAGCAACAATGAATTCTAAGCCCAACGTTAATACACGGCTTAATTTTAATCTAATTTGATTAATACTGATGTTTGCATCATTTGTCTTATGAAAGAAGTAAGAAAAATAACGTAATATAGCAACAACCACACCAAAAAAAATAACCAGGACGCCACAAAATGAAATGCTATGTTGGATATATAAAAGCAGTGGGTGTAAATTGATTATGTCCATTTTCCATAACTCCCTGATAGCTTAAAGCTCTATCTTAACTTACATTCACTCTAAACTACTATTTTTTTGCTTTTGCAGCTCCGTATAAAATTCATGCTCCTTTTGAGCGATATATTTTTTATACTCTTCATAAGCGAGAAAGGGATTTATGGAATTCTTGCTTAACAAATCATATTTATGCTTAAGATTAAAATAGCCAGCATGCGCTCCCAAAAAAATATCAGCACGCAATGATTTTAGTACCTTTATCGCTTTTTCATAATCTTGAGCGATAGCAGGATATGTTTGATTATGAGTCAGCTTATATCCTGGATTCACTCCTAAACTCCCCAAGATGACCACCTCATAGGATTTATCTTGCTCTTTAACCCGCATTGTCCATGTAGTACATCCCTTGGTGTGGCCAGGTGTTAAGTGGGCTGTTAGCACCGTATTACCTAACTTGACTTGCTCACCATCATGCAAAACTTTATCCACCTGAGTTGGTGGAAAATAAGTACTTTCATCGGTGGCATAATGAAAATCTGATTTCCCTCCTGATTCAATTACTGGCACATCATCTGCCATAACCATGTATTTTGCTTTTGTTTCCTGTTTTATCAATTGGCTTCCAGCGGCATGATCTGCATGAGCATGACTAATTAATAAAATTTTAGTGTCACTGAACTTAAATCCTAATTTTTCAATGCTCGCCTTAATCATGGGAACATTGGCAACCAGATCACTATTTATTAGGATATTTCCTTTAGACGTAACTATTAAATAACTTGCAAGATCATCAGTACCTACATAATACAAATTCCCCGCAATCCGGAATGGGGGAAAGGGGTTACCAACAGGATAAGCAAAACAAACATTAACAAATAAAGAGAACAAGAATATAGCTATTTTTTTCATTGAAAGTGTAATTTATTAATTTATAAAGTGTAGATATTGTACAAAAACACACGGGTTTTACAAACCATTTCTATCATTATCCCTATTTATACCCGTTGCTTGAACTCTGAAAATAAAGCAAAACATTAACCACTATTTTTTCTTATGCAAAAACTGGACATTAGAAATAATAGTGGTTTGAAAATTATTTTACCTGCACCCCACTGACAGTTCTGATATGTTAATTACTTCCAGAGATAGCTCCTAGGTTAGCTTGAGTTACACTCGAGGGTGTAGAAAACAATAACGGAGCACTCCAGGTTCCCCCACCATTATTACTAGTATAAGAATAAGGAAAAGCTTGTACGCCATTATCTCCAGAACTCACTGCTGTACAAAATATTCCATCACCACCACAGAATATTCCATTGATACTGTTATTATCTAAACCAGAAGGAATAAGAGGTAAAATAGGTGAACCCCAAGTATTTCCACCATCAATACTCTGATATGTAACATTACTTAAAATACCACCTACTCGTGTATAACCACCGGCAACACAAGCTAGCCCTGTACTATTGCAAGTAATCGATAAAAGTGCATTTTCAGTGGCTGAAACAGGAACTGGTAAAATTGGACTGCTCCAATGAAGCCCCCCATCAACCGTAGTGTAGCTGATAGGAAAACTGTTAAAAGAGGCGTCGGATGTGATGCCAACAGCGGCGCAGGTTAATCCAGAGCTATCACAGGAAACCGATTGTAAAGCCACGCTGACGAGCCCCGGAGGTATACTCAAGGTCAAAGGTCCTGTCCAACTTTGTCCTCCATTACTACTGCTATAAGAAATTGGGGTAGTTCCTGCATTGGTTCCAATGACAACACAACGAAGAGCAGAACCGTCGCATGCAATACTTACTAGCGTGTTATTCCCCGGAAGTGAAGTGAGAATAGAGGGAAGACTCCAGGTTACCCCACCATCGGCGCTTGTGTAGGTTATGGGAAAACTTCGAGCAGGAATTCTTGAAGCGCCAACTGTTATACAATTTACACCGGTACTATCACAGTCAACATCCAAAAGCCTTGTACCAGCAGAACCTGTTGGCGTTGTTAAGAGTAATGGAGAAGACCATGAATTACCACCATTCGTACTTGTATACACTAAAGGCTGACTATTATTTAATAGCAATCCTGCCCGTCCTACGGTGACACATCGAAGTCCTGAATCATCGCAGGTAACACTATATAGTAAGCTCGGTATAGTACTTAATAGATTAATGAGCGAGCTCCATGAGGCACCGCCGTCAATACTGGTAAAAGCGATTAAAGCATTTTGACCATTAATAGTCGCATTCCCTACAGCCACTCTTCTTCTTAAAGCAGAAGATAAAGTAATATTCAAATTACTGCCTGGGCCTGGTTGGGAACAAAGAAAAGGATCAGGATTATTATTCGCAGGGCCCATGGTTTTGCATACTTGAGGTCCCTCATGAATGCCTTGAGGTGAAATAGCATTACCATGAATGACCAATGTTAAAAGGCAAGATTGTTTAGGCGCCAAAGTAAATGGGGCAGAACAAGGAGTCACCGCACCTGTTCCTTGACTTACTCCCGGAATAGGCTTGAAGGTTAAAGTTCGAATTAATTTCGTATTGTTCGTCACTCGATAACGAACCGTAATTGCTCCAGTTGAAGAAATTTGATAGGTGGTACTTGTCGTTGGAACAATAGAAAATTTGGGTGTTGCTTCAGCATGCAGCATAGCGGGTGTGAAAGCAATGCTACTTAATAAAAAATAAGTCCATTTATTCATTTTATATCCTTGGCTTTAGATTAGGTAACTTAAGCTAAATTGCAATTCATTCGTATAAATATGTCTTAAACCTAAGCCGTCGTTAAGCGTTTGCCCCGGTGCTCTTCCAAGATTACTTTGTCCCCAATCGGCAAATTCATAACCAATACCCACTTGCCACTTGGAGTAAAACGTTTTTTGAACACCAACACCCAGGGTATAAGTAAAAGCGGTCTGCGTATTTGAAGTAAACGCTGGAGCAGGCACTTCTTCAACTATTTTAGGCGTAATGGTGAAATCATGAGCACGATTAAAACCAACACCCAGACTAGCGCTTATATAGGGACTGGCGAAAGGAATAAAATTACCAATCAGCTTTCCTTTAGCCGCGATGTGAGTATGATTTACCTTATAAGTATAAAAAAAGTTATTAAAATCGGGATCAGCATCTTCCCAAACATCACCTCTTAACTTTGTATCCGTAGTTGCGGCAACAGCTATACCTAACTGCCCAACAAATGCAGAAGGAAATTGATGTTGGAGGCCATAAAATAGCTCTGCATCAAAAAGAGTATTGGTTTTTTTCGTCGCCGTATAAGTTTTTTCTACATCAGGCTGTAGAAAAAACGTTTGGCCTTCACTGCTGTCAGTCCAGGCTGGGCCAAGACTTAATGTGATAACTTGTGGCCAGTGATGCTTTACTGTTTCCCCCATGGCTCCTGCAATACTATTTTGGGTGAGTAGCGTGCATGCCATTGCAATAAAAGTCCTTTTTATATTCATTTTATCCTTGCTTTCTGAAAGAAAGAGTTATGATAATTTATTTTCGAATCATGAGCTATCCCCAATAACCCTAACAATAAATTTTTTAGCAAATAATACCAACTACATTTTTTTGGTTTGCTTTTTTAAATCATCAATATTTAATTGCATTTTATAATGAGGCACGGGATGCCAAGAAGCTAGAAATTCGCCAATAATGTCAAAACCAGCTTTTTTGTAAACATGGACGGCACGAACATTAGCAATCTCAGGATCAATAAGGACTGTTTTTGCATGAGAAAACTGGCTTAAGATAAACTCATGGATCATTTGTATGGATAATCCTTTCCCAAGGTAATCCAAATTACAAATAAATAAATCCAGCGTAATTGCACCATTAGGAAACTCCTCTGATGGCTCCTGTTCAGAGGTAATTAAATACGCGAAGGGTGTTCCTTTATCGTAGGCTATCCAATGCATAGCCCAAGCGTCTTTTTCATGCAAAAATGCATTCAGATCTTTAATTGTATTATTTAGTCCTTCACCATGCAGCCACTCATGAACATGTGGTTGGGCAATCCAGTCTAATATAAGATCTTGTTGGGTTTTATTCACGGGCTTAAAGGTAAAACGGAAATCACGATTTATATTGTTAATCATTTAAGAATACTCAAAAATTTCAATTATTTTATCCAATAAAATAGGCATAAATTAAAAAATTAACGAGGGTAAGTGGTGCGCCTATTTTTATAAACTCAAAAAAACCAAAACCTCTAATACCACGACTTTCGCTGTTTTGGACAATGATAATATTACTTGCTGCCCCTAAAAGAGATAAATTTCCAGCGATAGTACTGCCCGCTGCCAATGCTAACAAACTTGAGTGAGACTGTGAATGTTGCATTAATAAAGGCAGGTACATGGCAACTAGCGGTACATTAGAAATAAATTGACTAAGAATAATACTAATAATCAAAATCGTCGGAATTTGAGTTAATGAGACATGAAAGTGATTAATATTAGCCTGGAAAAAACCACTATTCCAAACACTTTGCATAAGCACAAATGTACTGGCAAAAAAAGACAGCGTTGCCCAATCCAATTTTTTTATATGCATCCATCGTTGCGTACTAAATAATATCGGTATCGCAGATAAAAGTGCAATGGCACTAAAGTTTATTCGAATGGCTAAGTTACAAGCATCGACTCCCATTTTGACAAGGATCAAAATTATCATCGTGATCAGACTTATTTTCACCAGCATTATTGTACGTACATCCTGAATAGGAGGTACAGGCGGTTTGTTAATTGGTTCATTTAAGGTTTTTTTGTAAATGAAATAAATAAACAAATAAGTGATGAGCAAATTGATTAAGGTTGGAATAATTAACCAGCCAATAAAATCAAAAAATGGCATAGAAAAATTTCCTTTAATCGCTATCAGTAAATTTTGAGGGTTGCCGATAGGGCTCATTGCACTTGCGATGGTTATGGAAAAAGCAAGCGCGAAGAGCAATGGCTTAACCAGCTTTTTATGGGCCTTACACAGTTGCAAAATGATGGGTGTACCGACAATCGCTATGGTATCGTTCATTAGGAAAGCTGCACTTAACCCAAGCCCACCAATAATCAATAGTAAGGCTTGTTTTCCTGTTCGCGTGGAATAAAAAATTTTATCTGTTATATAAGCCAAATACCCGCTTTCCTCAGCAGCTTGTGAAATTAAAAACACCCCAAAGAGGTAAAACATGACTTCTGGCTCAATCGCATGAAAAGCTTGTTTTAGCGATATCTGGTTAAATAATAATGCCAAAATGGCACCTGCTGCCATGATAGCCCATATAGGTATGGGTATGCGCATTGTTTGGCGAAAAGCAATTAAACAAAGCACAACCAAAAGTATAATAATAGCGATAGGCATCCTTCCCCTATGTGAAATTAAATTATTTCATTTATATTAAATACCCCTACAATATCGCCTGCTTGATGACAAAGCAAAAAACTTTTTTGATTCGCTAATTGAGCACGTTTTAGGTATTCATCAAATTCTTTTGACGTTAATGGAGCCTGCACCCAAGGATGATGCAGTGATTGACTTATGAAGCGAATTGCACTTATTAAGATCTGCTTTTTGAAAAAAATAAAAGCAAATAACGTGTGAGTAAAAATCCAATCATCATGCCAGCAAAATTTATCCAATAAATGGGCCAAGAAAAAATTCCCAGTCCTAGCACGTTCGGACCAGGGCATATTCCTGTGATTCCCCAACCAATACCAAAAGCCGTTGCACCAAGAATAAGTTGCCAATCTATAGTTTCTTTAATAGGTAGTTCATAGCATGTATTTAATAAGGGTTTAGCGAGCCATTTACGTAATTGAAATAAAAGAAACGTAACCACTAAGGCGGTAAAAAAAGTAATATATAAATTACTTCTGAAAGTCTCTGCACCAATTTTTAGACCAGCAATAATAATATCTGGGCTATACATACCCGTTAAAATTAAACCCAAGCCAAACATCAACCCTGCTATTAACGAAATGAGCGATTTCATACTTTATCCTTTAGTGTATTATCCAAGCCGTCATTATTGCCACTGGAAAAAAAATGCTCACCGCAATAATTGAGCGCTTACGCAAAAGTGATAAGCCACATAGACCATGCCCACTGGTACAACCATTCCCCAGAAAGGTTCCTGAACCCACCAGAATTCCACCTATGATCATTTGCCAATAATTGATTTTAAAAACTG
>CAZTYT010000043.1:0-11631 GCA_964618245.1 uncultured Legionella sp.
CGCCTCCACACTGGGTAAGTCTTTGGCATAGGTTTCTTCCACACTAATTGATTTTTTATTTATAAACTTCACTATGCCGGACTTAGAGGCACAAGTGTTTATATTGCCCCTCTAAGTCGTTTGATACCATTAAATATGGTTGAATCAACCCTAAGATTGTTGTGAAAATTACGCACCCTCTTTAGAAGCAGTCGCTTTTCCAGATTTAGGTGATGATTTTTTCACGGTTTTTTTTGAGTCTTTTTCTTTTGTAGTTTTCGCATCAGCAGCTTTTGAGGTTTTTTTGGAGCTAGGTATTTTTACCGATTTTTCTTTATTTTTTTCACTTGGAACTTTCTTGATGCTTTTTGCATGTAGAACCGAATTTGCTTTTTCTTTTAATACGCGCCTTATCTCTTTGAACTCTGCTGTACGAATGTTAGCAAGCTCCTTTTGATGTGAGTCTCCAATTAATACGTTTCTCTCTATTTTTTCTGATAATGATGCATATTTTTTCAATAAGTGTCGTGCATTTTTAGCCAGCTCTGTAGAGTCAATTTTAGCTGGAAATTCTCGAATATCAGCAACAATTTTTTTAATTTTTGTTAATTCCATTGGAGTGCTTTTTTCCATGATGAGTCTCACTATTGATAGCAGTAAAAAAAGTATAGACTATAGTTTGGTAACGTTCTAGTCGATGACGTTAATTGACTGTATTTTATTATTTATCATATATTTGCACCACAATTATTTTCTTTTTTTCAATCGTTTGCGTAACAAATTTTTGTTACATAATTAAAATAAAGGCAGTTGGATGACTCTTTGTGTATTATCACTTTGTCTTAGTTTAATCCCTATGCCTAACAGTCTTACAGGCATATCTTTTCTTGAAAATCCCTCGTGTATCAATTGACACAAGATGTCTAAATCAATCTTATCGTGCACACGCTCAACGGTCGTTTGTTGAAAATCATTAAACTTTAACTTAACAAAAAGATTATGAATGCCTGGAATTTCTCCTACCCGTTGTATTCGAGCTTCGAGACGGATTAATAATTCAGGCAAAGCAGCAATGCACGCCTCCACACTGGGTAAGTCTTTGGCATAGGTTTCTTCCACACTAATTGATTTTCTTATACGCTCAGGATTAACCGGACGCTCATCATTTCCTCGTGCTAATTCATAGAGGCGCTGACCTATTGAGCCAAATTCTTTTAATAAATAATCCATGGAATATTGTTGTAAATCAGCACAGTTTTTGATGTGGTGGGCTTCCAACCTTTCTTCCAATTTTGGTCCTACCCCAAATAATTTGCGCACGGGTAATGTCAGCATAAAATCGGCGATATCTTCAGGGCGAATAACCATTTGCCCGTTAGGTTTATGCCAATCACTTGCAATCTTGGCAAGGCTTTTATTCGGAGCAATCCCTGCACTTGCGGTAAGACGTGTCGTTTGAAAAATTCGTGCCCGTATTTCTTGGGCTATCCAAGTAGCACTTCCCTTGCATTGGGTAGAGTGTGTCACATCGAGATAAGCTTCATCCAAAGAGAGAGGCTCTACCAAATCAGTGTATTCTAAAAAAATAGCGCGAATGCGCTGACTTTCTTTTTGATACACTTCCATTCGTACAGGACATAACACCAAATGAGGACAAAGCTTAAGTGCTTGAGCCGTTGGCATGGCCGAGCGTACGCCAAATTGACGCGCTGCATAATTACAAGTGGCAATCACCCCGCGACGTGTCGCTTCTCCCCCTACAGCAATAGGTTTGTCTGCCAACTCAGGAAAATCGCGCATTTCAATTGCAGCATAAAAACAATCCATATCAATATGAATAATTTTTCTCGTTCTTTTTTGCACAAAATTAGGGCTGTTTTCTAAATCCATCATCATTCCATCCAAAAATTCGCAAGGTGGCCCGCAATCAATGTAAAATTTGATTAACAAGAACAATTAAAATACAATTCATTCCTCATTAAATCAAAGAAAATTACTATGAAATTTGATAAACTAATTGAAATTCTTTTAAATAGAAGTAATCTGCTCAGCCAGTATTACAAAGAATGCTACTCCAAACTGGAAATCTACGGCTTTACCAGTGCTGATATTATAAAAATTGCCATAAACAACGTTACTCCCCCTGCTGCGAAAAAAAATGTAGATGCATTAATCAATTTAGTTCTTCCCTCTTCCGATAAAACAAATATTCCCACATACAATTGCCTCCCCCAACTTTCGTCATTAAAAATTAGTCTGAAGGAAGTGATCAATATTTTATCTCACGAAGATGGAGCCCAGAATTTAAACACTTTACTTGATCTTCTTTCTACCTTTCATGATGAAAATGTCACTCCGATAAGCTCCTTAATGAAACTTAATAGGGAAGGATTTCCTACTCAATATATCTTAAATTTATTAAGCCAACCTGATGGCTACGTAAAGGTGAAACTAATACAAAGTATTTTAACTCCAATTATGGATGCAAATACACAACCCTGGAGTGATAATCACGGAACTCAAATAACAACCTTAAAATTAATCCTGGAAGCAGGTTTTACTTTAGATCAAGTGCTCGACATTTTAAACTTTCCTGAAGGCATGACCAATTTTAATGCTTTGGTATCGCTTTTGCTCTCGTATCCTGATGCAAACAACCAACCCTGTTTTGATAAATCAGGGAAAATGCTCAGCAAAGTAAGGGTATTGCTTAATGAAGGTTTTACCGCATTTCAGCTCTTTAATACGTTAAACCGTTATGATGGCGCTCAAAATATAGGCGTTTTAGAAGCTTCATTATCTCCTATTCTTGATGAAGAGAATAAGCCCAAACTAGATGAAGAAGGAATCATCATACCACAAATAAGAAAAATCACCCAAGCCGGCATCTCTCCAGTGCAAATTATAGGGGTACTCAATCAGGGGAATTTGGAGTTTTTAAAATGGCTTGTTTCTACCAGAATTGATGCTAACAACACTTTCCCTGTAACACTACTCGATCTTCTGGTTCATCAGGGATTTTCTAAAAAAGAATTAGTTAGTTTGTTGAATCAGCGCCAAGGTTGTGAAATTTTGACCGCACTTTTAACTCTTGTCAGACCTTCACCGACAACTAGTGCTCAATCCAGTTCCGAGAGCATCCCGGTACCACAATTCTGCCAACTTGTAGAAAAAGGTTTTACAGCCCAGCAAATCCTGAATGTTTTAAATAATCGAAATACCAAAAAAAATTTAATAGCCCTGCAGCTTCTTTTATCGCCATTAGCTAATAATGACTCCATATCTCAATTAGATTGGCTCTTAAGTCACCAAATTACAGTAACGCAAATTGTACAAGTATTAAATCATAGGGCTGCTCTTAAAAACCTCCAATGCTTAATCTCTCTATGCTCCTTTTTCGGACCCGCTCCAAATCAATTATATATAGATAATCAAGGTATACCATTTACTCCATTTAAACTTCTGATAGAAGCCGGTTTCACTATAGGAGAAATAATTGGAGTATTAGATCAGGAAAATGGCTTACTCCATATGGGTGCATTGCAAAAAATGGTATTCCCTGTAAAAAATGCACTTAACCAAATTATACTGGATCAAGAAGGTGTAGCAATCACTCCGTTAAAGCAGTTTGCTCAAGCAGGGATTACCAAGGAGCATATTATTAATGTAGTTCAACATGTGAATGGTGATAAAAATTTGAGGGCATTACAGACGCTAATAACTCCTTTAAAAAATGCGATCAACCAAATTATGCTTGATGAAGCCGGGCTACCCCTTACCCGATTAAAAATGATTCAACAAAAAGGATTCACTACAGAACAAATAACGGACATATTAAACCTGGATAGTGGTTTTCAAAATTTGGAAGCCATGATTCAATTATTGAATAATGAAAAGTCGTTTGAATTTTTAAAAGCGGATCCAGGAAGAATAAAGTGTCTTGTCGAGTTGGCCTGCACTAAATCTAAATCAGCGCACATTACTTTTCTAAGAAGCCTCCTGGAGTCTAAGGAGAATTGCCAATATATAGAGGAGCATACAGCCTTTGCCACTTTATGTTACAATCTAAAACGAATGAATAAAAAAGATATAACCAGCTTAAATTCCCAAACTGTTTTGATAGAAAAATTATGCACCTCCTCTTTAAAACGAATAGCAGAACCTGCTTTGCCGCCTGAAGCCACTAAAAAGAATAGAGTTGTATCTGAAAAACACGCTCAAAGCCCTGATGGCTTTTTTTATGAGAAAGTACAAGTCACATCCCGGGAAAAAACTTATCAACCAATAAACACTAACCCTATCCAATTTAATTAGAGAATAAAAAAAATCATGGTTGGAGTAATTAATTGAGATCTCAAGAAGAAAAAAAACTATTAGCCGCTTGTCATGGCAGTCGATTTGATGAAATTAAAATACTGTTAAACAAAGGTGTTAACCCACAGTTTTTTATCTTAGAGGGCTATCCCGAAAATAGTACTGAAATAGAAACATTTGGAGATAGTTGAAGCGCTGTTAGATGCTGGGGTCTGATGGATTGCGCGTTATCTTTTGCTCTTTCAGAAAAAAATAAAATACTTTTTGCTGAGGTACTGAAAAATGATTTTAATTTTATGGTAAAAGATCTATGCATCCCCCTTTCATATTTAATTGAAAATATACAAATAATGAAAGATCTTACCTTATTCTCTAAAAATAGATTAGCCTTTTTAAGACTAATCCAAAATGATTCTAATCTTTTTAAGGGAAAAGAATTTTCTGCAAGTGAATCAAAGACTATCCATCAACTTACTTACAACATTTATAAAGCCAATATGAATATGCCTTATGTCGATTCTCAACTCTCTATTCATTTGCTTGAATTTCAAGATATGAAAAAAATGCATGCAGCTGCTACAAAAATCCAATTTTGGGTAAGAAACAAACTAGCTGAAAAAACAGCAACTTCCCCGAATGGAGAAAATAATAATCAGATAACCTTAAAGTAATAACTAATTCAAAAATGTCGTGACGGTACTGGGGCAAGCCTTTAGTTTCAATTCAGGCGATGCCCTATATTTTTTTACATTATGGAACAACGCCCTCTGACACTTTCTATTTTTTGATGTTTTTTCTTGTTTTCACCAGCATTTTTAGAGCTTACTTGTTGTTTGTCCTGAGTTTTATCAACATTTTTAGAAATTGCTTGATGTTTTTTACGAGCTTCAAGACAGGCTTTTTTAGTTATTTCTCGTAGCCTGGCCTCATACTCTTCCAATCCTTTTTCATTTTTCGGAATAGGAATTTTATGCA
Source organism: uncultured Legionella sp. (assembly GCA_964618245.1). GTDB lineage: Bacteria > Pseudomonadota > Gammaproteobacteria > Legionellales > Legionellaceae > Legionella. The sequence continues at coordinate 5,269 of CAZTYT010000043.1, forward strand.
TTAACGATTTTGCTTTTTGGTAAAAAAGATTTGAATCCAAGTTAAACGAATTGATATACCTGAGGATTTCTTCAGGTAAGGTCAACTTTCTTTCCTGAAACTGGAGGGGATTCTTCTTTAAGAAACGTCCATTTGCACTAAAAAAAGAATACAAAGGATTTATTTCTGCTATTTTTGCCACTTCTATAAGCTGCTTTGCAATGATTGAATCAATCGTGTCAGCTAATTCTTTTAAAATAATTTTGGGATACCAAGTGGGTGGTAATAATTTGCGAATACGTTCTCGTTCTGCAGGATCAGAACTATTAATCACAATGTAGTGGAAGCTGTTCCCATCCTTAAATGCATTAACTCTAATAGAGGTCTTCCCCTGTAAAAGCGTAAGATTCTGCAAACCGCATCCCCAAAATGCACCAACTCCCATCTCTACACCTTGAGGAAGCGCAAGACTTTGTAAGCTGCTACAGCCTTTAAATGCGCCAACCCCAATATGAGTTAGCCCTTGAGGAAGCGTAAAACTCTGCAAACTGGAGCAGTCACTAAACGCATAATCACCAATATGAGTCAGTCCTTGAGGAAGCGTAAGACTCTTTAAGTTATTGCAATCCTTAAACGCATTATTCCCGATATGGGTCACTTCTTTAGGAATGTCAAAAGAACCATCCGATTTAATATCCTGAGCCTCAACTTGAACCAGCACAGTGCAATTAATTAGCATTATTTGTTCTCCTTAATCCATTTTCCTACCCCATTAATGATGTAATGATAACCAATTTGCACATATTTTGTCAACATCTATTGCAAATCAGGAACCAAGCCCGATCAGTACTGCCCTGGTCTTAGGCTATTGAAGTATTTGTGCAAAAAGACTTAGAATAAGGTCTCACCTAACTTATCCCAATAATTCATGAATCAATTATTACAATTTTCTTTATTAAAAAGGAATCGGGACTATAGGCTACTTTATTTAGGCCAATTTATTTCATTCGTTGGCACGATGATTACTAACGTCGCCTTGCCTTATCAAATATACCAAATGACTCAATCTACTCTTATGGTTGGTCTATTAAGCCTGGTACAACTATTACCATTATTAATCACTGCGCTTATTGGTGGAGTATTCGCTGATCGCTATGATCGCCGTCATTTATTAATTATTAGTGAATTGTTACTTGCTCTAGGTTGTCTCGCATTGGCTTTTAATGCTTATTGTAACCACCCTTCTCTTGGTTTGATTTTTATTGTCGCCACACTCATGTCAGGAATTACAGGACTTCATCGTCCAGCTTATGACAGTATTACTCAACAAATAGTGGCTCCGCAAGATTATAAAGCGGTAGGGGCACTTTCTGCTTTTAAATTCAGTTTCTGTATGATTATTGCCCCGGCATTAGCTGGACTTATTATTGCCCATTCAGGGATAGTAGTTACTTATCTAATCGATTTATCTACTTTTTTTATTTCCTTAATCACTTTATTGTGCATGCACCACATTCCCAAACCAATGCAACAACAGCATCCATCCATTCTTTCTTCACTTAAAGAAGGGGTAACCTTTGCGTTTAGCCGACAAGAATTAATCGGCAGTTATTTTGTTGATTTTATTGCGATGATTTTTGCAATGCCAAATGCTTTATTCCCAGCTGTTGCTCAATCATTTGAAGGGGCAAAAACGCTAGGTTTATTATATTCAGCCCCAGCTGTGGGTTCTTTAATTATTTCCTTTTTCAGTGGCTGGACAGCCAAGATTAACCAAGATGGAAAAGCTATCGCTATCGCAGCAATGCTATGGGGTGCAGCTATTGTTGGATTTGGCTTATCTAGTTCGTTGTGGTTAATTTTATTTTTCCTTGCGTTAGCAGGCGCTTTTGACGCAATTAGTGGTATTTTCAGAGTGAATTTGTGGAATAACACCATTCCAACCCATTTTCGTGGCCGTTTGGCAGGCATTGAAATGATTAGCTATTTGAGCGGGCCTAAACTAGGAGATGTTCGTGCCGGACTGATTGCTAGCACGTTTAGCATTGGCACTGCACTGATATCAGGAGGTGTATTCTGTGTGCTTGGTGTTACCCTCTGCTGTTATTTTTTGCCCAAGTTCTGGCAATATCGCTCAGGCAAGCAGAATATTTAAATACGATACTACATATTAGCATTGAGACTTGCTTTATTTATGATATTTGTCGGGCCAAGGCCCGACCTACGTAAATTAAGTAGAATACTTAAACCAAACGGGCAATACTTTATTCAAATAAACCATAAATTTCCATAAACCCACTTGTGACTCAACATGACCAAAAGGATCGGATTTAATTTCGGGATAAGCAATTCCAAAACCAAATAAGCCGGGCCCTATAATACCTACATGAGGATTATGATGTGTATCTTCGTAATCACCAATTACTATATTTTTACGTTTTTCAAAACCAACTGCATAAATTACTTGATCACATTCAGGCAGGTAACAAGCAATGTTTGATTCGGAAGTATTATAGCGCGCCAGATTTTTAGGTAAAACACCATCAATGTTATCTCGTGCCCAAGCTGCGGTCTGCCCTTTAAGTCCAGTATTGTCAAAAAGTATCCAGTTATTCATATCTACAGCATAACGACAAGGCGAACGATAAAAGTTAATTACTCGTTTAACTTCTAATTCCACCAAATAACGAATAATAATGATAGCTGAGTGTGATGAGCCAAAAACACCGTAAGTTTGATCACGATTTATCCTCGCTGCTAATTTTTCTTTATCAATGGCAGCATCAAATGGCAAAACATTCATTCCTGGATAATTTAGAGCTGAAGGTAATGCGCCTGTAGCTAAGACTACATTTTTAACTTGATAACTACCAGATTCAGAAAGCAAAGTCCAATGTCTTTCTGATAAATGCATCTTGTGAATCAAACTCTTAACTGCCTTAACTTTTTGCATTAAATGATCAGTTAACCATTGCAATGGCTCTACTACATAACTTAAGGTACAAGTTTCTCCGTCTGGTAGGTCATTCAATTTAAACTCAACGGCCGCTTCTTTATAATTAAACGATTGAGCAGCCAAAAGGAAATCTTTGAAATATTTTACTTTGGTATTACTCGAAACATTTCGCCATAACATACCAAGATCACCCACTTTAAAATGGGGGTCAAACCATAAAATTTCTTCAGCTAAAATGCCTGCGTCTAATAGTTTACCTACCGCAGCTATACCTGCTGGCCCAGCTCCTACCACTGCCCACTGAAATTTATTTTTATTCATATATTCAACTTATCCTTATCCCAATATGCCATACATATAATGATTATAATGACTTAATAAAAATGCCCCAGCCCTTTCACCTACCTCAAAATACTGTTGCTCAAGATTCATATATGCTAAGATCGAAAAGTTAAATTAACAATCTTTTGGATTCACTACATGGCCGTTACAATTAAAACTCCTGACGAAATAGAAAAAATGCGTGTTGCTGGTAAACTTGCTGGCGAAGTCTTGGAAATGATAGGACCGCATGTGCAAGAAGGCGTAAGCACTGAAGAGCTAAACACTATTTGCCATGATTATATTGTAAACGTACAAAAAGCCATTCCCGCTCCTTTAAATTACAATGGTTTTCCCAAATCAATTTGCACTTCTGTAAATCATGTAGTTTGCCATGGAATTCCTGGGAAAAAAACTTTAAAAAATGGCGACATCATTAATATTGATGTGACTGTCATTAAAGATGACTACCATGGTGATACCAGTAAAATGTTTATTATTGGCTCTCCGTCTGTGAAAGCCAAACACGTAGTTCAAGTAGCTCATGAATGTTTATTTATTGGTATAGACATGGTAAAACCAGGTATTCAACTAGGGGATATTGGACATGCTATTCAGCAACATGCCGAAAAAAACCGTTGCTCTGTAGTACGTGATTATTGTGGCCATGGTATTGGTCGGATATTCCATGAAGATCCTCAAGTTCTGCATTATGGCATACCTGGTACAGGAATGAAGCTCGAACCGGGCATGACATTTACTATTGAGCCAATGGTCAATGTAGGTAAACATCATACTCGCTTATTACCTGACCAATGGACAGTTGTTACTAAAGATCACAGCCTTTCTGCTCAATGGGAACATACGCTGTTGGTCACTGATAATGGTGTAGAAATTTTGACTCTACGCAATGAAGAACGATAATCAATTAATTAAGAATACAGTTAAACAGTTTAAAGAACAGCTGCGGGAAGAATTTGATCAAAAAAGCAATATTAGTACAGTCATACATAAGCTAGTTACTTTTATTGATGAATTAATTATTAGCCTATTTCATAAGAACAACTTACATCAAGGAGATAGTTTCTGCCTCCTTGCCCTAGGCAGTTATGGACGACGTGAACTTTCTCTTTATTCAGATATTGATCTTCTCCTCCTTCATACCGATAAAATATCAAAATCCAAACTACAAAATGCACAAAATTTTATTCGCGATTGCTGGGACGTAGGCTTGGAAATTAGCCATCAAATCACTACCGTTTCTGCTTGCGCAGAATTAGCAAGTCAGGATGTTACAGTTATCTCCAGTATTATGGATATGTTTTTATTATGTGGTCGTGGTTCTTTAATGGAAGAGCTTGCCTATCAAACTCATCCTTTGCACATGTGGAATAGCAAAGATTATTTTAAAGCCAAGCTCCAAGAGCAAAAAAAACGCGACATCAAATACGGTGAAACTGCTTATAGTCTGGAACCCAATATTAAATACAGCCAAGGCGGTTTACGTGATTTACAAATCCTGCTTAGCATCGGTAAACGTCATTTCAATATTAAGAAGCTGGCTGATGCGGTTAATTATGGATACATCACGGATAGAGAATATGAAGAACTTATGCATTGCCAACACTTTCTATGGCGAGTTCGATTCGCGTTGCATTGCCTTGCAGAAAAAGCCGAAGAACGCCTTTCCTTTGACTATCAAATAAAATTAGCTAACTTCTTTGGCTACAAAGATGCTCCTCATTCTTTGGCTATTGAACAATTCATGAAAGACTATTTTAAGGTGATAAAACGCAATAGGGAACTAAATGAGATCCTTCTGCAATGGTTTGATGAAACGATTGCTCAGCCACCAAGACAAAGATTATTGCCTTTAGATCAAGAATTTCAATTATCAAGCCATTATATTGAAGTAAGACACAACCGAGTTTTTGCTCAAAATCCTCAGGCATTATTGAAATTATTTCTTTGGATAGCCAAAAGACCAGAAATTGAGGGAGTAAGAGCGAATACTATTCGTTTAATCCGTCATTCTTTATATTTAATGAGTAAACGCTTTAAATCGTCCAAAAAAACAACCAGGCTGTTTATGGAAATTCTAAAAACTGATGCCGGCCCCTATGAGGCATTTCAATACATGAATCGCTACGGTGTTCTAGCTCACTATTTAGAATGTTTTGCTCAAGCAACAGGACAAATGCAATACGATCTCTTTCATGCGTTTACAGTGGATCAACATACCCTATTTGTGATCCGCAATATTGCCCGGTTTAAACAAAAGAATTACACGGAACAATTCCCACTATGCGCTCAAATTTTCCCTACTCTTGCAAAACCAGAAATAGTTTATTTAAGCGCCCTTTTCCATGACATTGCCAAAGGACGAGGCGGGGATCACTCTGAACTAGGTGCTATAGAGGCTCAGTTTTTTGCTCAAAAACATCATCTGAGTAAGGAAGATTGTGATTTACTGGTTTGGTTAGTCCAGCATCATTTATTGATGTCACAAACAGCCCAACGTCAAGATATTTATGATCCGAATACCATCAAAAATTTTTGTGCATTATTACCACAACCCCATTACCTTGATTATTTGTATCTTCTCACTGTAGCTGATATTTGCGGGACTAATCCCAACCTTTGGAATGCCTGGAAAGATTCACTATTAAAAGAATTATACCGGGCAGCAAAACATTTCTTGCATAAAGAACAAGAGCTTATTGATGAAAAAGCGCTCATCAATATTAAAAAACAATATGCTATGAATATCTTAATTGCCGAAGGCATTGCTCCCAAATCAATTGAGTCATTATGGAAACAATTTAAAGACAAGTATTTTCTTCATGAATCACCGGAGGTCATTGCACGGCACACCAAAGCGATTCTGACTTGCAAGAAATTCCCCTTGGTTATGATTATGCCTCATCATAGCGAGGGAGGCACTGAAGTATTCATTTACATGCCCCATCAAGATACACGCTTTACTATTACAACTACAGTATTAAGCAATCATCACGTGACCATTCAGGAAGCAATGATTATCACAGGAGATAACCAATATGATTTGGACACTTATATTATTCTGGATGAGAAAAATCAGGCATTCC
>CAZTYT010000044.1:0-11567 GCA_964618245.1 uncultured Legionella sp.
ATTAGCAATAGCAGTTTTCTCTTTGCTTGAAGAGCAGGTACTGTCTACAAATTGCCACTGTTCTGAAGGAATACGTTTACTTTCTGGTTTTTTGGCCAATAACGCCTGTAGGGCATCGCGGATCAAAGCCGCTTGAGTATCATCCTCACACACGAGCAATACAGGACGACCCTGTTGACGTGCTTCTTCGATATACGTCAGGATAACCGCCACGCGCTGTTTAAAATTAGCAGTCAAATGAAGTAAATGGTCTTTGCGTTGTAAATTATTTTTACGTGGTACAGTAACGAACTCCATAGGTTGTTCATTTTTTCCATAAAGTAAGCCAGCCTCTTCTCGCTCCAGAATAGAGCCCCCGGTTCCTGTCACTGCCCATAAATCACCAGATTGATAGTCGTCTAAAAATGACTTGGAGGTTGTGGAATAAACAATTTGTTTTTCAGGATGAATAAAAAACGGTTGAACAGTCGTTGATGGATTTTTTTTCCCTTCATTTTGGAGACGAACAAGCTCCGCACACTTACGTGAAACCTCTGAATCAGGATTTTGTAATTCCCCATTGAGATGCGCATGCAAGCATTGATGGACACCAAAAGAAAATTTAGAGTTTTTCGATAAACGATGACCATAAATCAATCGAGCCTCAGTAGCCAATTTAGGGCCATGAGCTGTTTCAATTAATACATTAGGCTCAAGCGCATAATCTGTTCCTAATTTTAAATGAAGAGCGGTAACTGCCGCCTCTTGCCAACTTTCTAATTGAGCAGTAGGCACCTCTTCAATTTGAGCTAACATTTCTTCACTCACACCCGATTGTGCCCTAATAAAGTCTAAAAATGACGATGTGCATCCATCAATATCATGTTCAAACAAGGCCTCGCAAAGTGCTTTCTTTGCGGGATCAGGTTGGTTAAAGAAACGCACCAGGAGTGGATAAATCCACTCCATATTTTTAATCGCATTGTCCTTCGGTAAATCAGAAAAATTAAACCGAGTTTCTGAAATATCATAATAAGTACGATCAGCTTCATCCAACAGTAAAGCCCGCTTGGTGGGATCTGGATCAATTTGTAGACAGTACCTGCTCTTCAAGCAAAGAGAAAACTGCTATTGCTAATGCAGGCAAACCTGGCATGGTTACTATTTCTACCAGTCGTATGGGTAGAGGAACAGACATTAAGCTCACGAATGACGCCAAGGCCGCTGGAGGACTTAGTGTACTCGTATCTTATTTGCCTAGAGAACGCGAGCAATTTCAAATTTGGGGACGAGGTGGGCGCTATGGGGATCCTGGTGATGCCAGAATTATTGTGGATAAAGAGCAATTATGTCACCAATTTGGGACAAAAAGTTTAGCTACAGATTTCTTCTTGGCCAATGAATTTTATGTGCAATCCAAACAGGCTCATATGGATAAAGAAAAACAAGTGGAACGATTAATTCGAAATTCCTTAAGTGATTTTCGGATGAAAATTACCGATGCATTTTTTAATTATTATGATGCATTACCCAGCGATACGCCTGAAGAGAACAAAAAAGCAATTGATTATTGGGCTCAATTTACTAAAAAGACGGATCAACTCTGGAACCAAATGTGGCCAGAATTGGATGTTTTAGTAAAACAGCCCCAAATTAATATTCCCAAGGTTAAAGCTCATTTGGCAAAATTTCAGCATGAGGCACAAAAGGGATGGGGAGATTTGTATATCCAATTAAGTGCTGATGCAAAATTACCCCCAAAATTGACTGATCTTAAACTGGATACTCGGACTGAATATTTATTGCAATTAATTCTTCCTAAACGCCGCTATACAAAATCAAATAAAACACAAGTGTATCAAACGTACGAGAAAGCGCTTGATGGACGAGCAGTTATCTATGACGAGCTATTCACCGAACTTAAAGCCACCTGGCGGGGGCAAAGGAAAGTATTTGCTAATACACGTGCCTGGTTGAATGGGCATGGACTTCTCTTTGCTGATACGCGTGCTTTATTGGCTGGGAAAAGGCAGTTATTTGCTACTTTGCGGACATGGATAAATAAAAACCATCCTGAAAAGACAGAAACACAGCTTCCATGCCACAATATTTTAGATGCTTTAAAGCAACATAATTCAAAACAGCTGGGCTATTTTGTGCGGCATCAGGATGTAAGTCGGTTTTTAGAGCCTTCTGCTGGGGACTTTTTGCTAGGGTTTAAAATTCAATTGATAGAAGCAGTTTTGGATTACGCTCATTCTAAACTAGAACGTTCGAATTATGTCCCTAAGAAAGACATGGATCTAATGCACAAATTATTAATGGTTGTGAAAGGCAATGCAGGTAATCAAGATGATTTGATAAGCGCTGTGAAAAAAGAACTGTTACCTGCAAAAGCAGGCTTCTTTGGTCGTTCATTAAAGCATGATGTAAATGCAGTCATTAAGCAGCGAATACAAGAACAGGCAGAAGAAAATTTTCAATTTGAACATGCACCATAAACCTCATCTTAAATAGGGTAAATTATTGCTTCTTAATTTACCCTTAATGGTTCAATGCTATACTTCTTGTATAAAAAAAATTTTTTGTGAGTATTAAATGGTGAAGGTAAATCGCCAACAGTTATTGTCCAATTTGTCTAGACTTAGAGACCTTTTGGATAAGATTCCTTCTATAACCACTGAAAATTTGACTATTCAAAATAGAAACATTCCTACTCATGATGAATTAATTGATTGCATGAAAGTACTTTACCCTCAAAAGATGGTGAGTACTCTTGGAATGTGTTTTGGTATCGCACACATGCGCCGACAAGCTTTTTTGGCAAAAGACTCTGCTACGTTTAGAGAAAGGCTTAAATTTATTCGATTGACACTCTGGCCTATAGTAAGCAAGGTAATGAGTGAAGTGACTGATGAAGGCGTAAATCGGGAGCAAAATGCCAAAGCTTTTTTTACGGCTGTTAAAGCAAAGCTGCAAGATCAGTTTTCATATAACCAATGGTATGATTTATATGCTTTTTTTGATGGCGTGATTTTATACCAAGACCCCAATTTACTCGATGATTTGTTTGGAACCAATGAATTCAAAACACAGAACACACTAGCAGCAGAACCGCTTTTACGTCCTGTAGCCTTTGATACTAATCAAACAGTAGTATCCAGAAAACCACCTGATTTTTCAGGTGCTTACACCAAAGAAACCTTTGCTAAGGCTTTCAATTACCTTCACAATGCTTTAAAACATTTGGATATCCCTGTTTCTTTCCAGATATCGATAGGAGGGCATGCATTTATCATTGATTATTCTCAGGGAGAGTGGCTATATACGGATGCTAATCATTTGCAAGAAGAAGAGGATGCTTATTCTGCAGACAAATTGGCGGAGGTTATTTTGGGGTATTATGGGGAGCCATTTATCATGTTTGCCAAGCCTCACCTGGCACCCAATGTCGATCCAAACGTTCAAACGGCATTTCAAGAGGCCATCACCCAGCTGAAACAAGATCCTCAATGGCTTGAACTTCATGAAATAACTCACGATACAGTCTTAAAAAAGAATGACAAGCAATTTGATTTGTTGTATGTGGCCACAGAACAAAACAACATAGAAACGGTTAAACAATGTATTGCAGCTGGGGCTGAGCCTAACCAAGAATATCCAAATAAAGCGACTCCTTTTTATCTTGCTGTAGCCAATGGCTATGACGAAATTGCTCAATTTTTAATGCCGTTGGTTAAGCAAGTAGAGGCAAGTGCTGGTATTAATAAAATGCTGAAAGATGGAATCACTCCGTTATATCTGGCAGCGCAAAGAGGGTTAACAAGTCTGGTTGAAATGCTTCTTGAAAATGGAGCTGATTTTAAAATACCTATCACCGGGGATATAGCTCTCTTAATGGATATTGCCAGGAAAATCAACCGCGAAAAGGAATTTCAAGCCTTATTAATCAAACGAAAAATTGACGAAAAAATTGTAGGATTTACTGCATTACATGCTGCTTTGTTCTTTGATCACCAAGAAGTATTTAATCAATTACTCAAGGCTGGTGCTTCTCCCAATGACATTGCCCAAGGTGTTAGCACTTATGAGTTAGCAATAGCCCTAGACAGAGTAAATTGGCTACCCCAATGGTATATTGAACAAGAACAGGCCAAAGAGGCAAGAGCCAATCGCTATGCTGAACTAAACACCAGCCAATTTATTCCTCTATTAGATAGGTATGAGATTGAACGAGAAGAGCGCTATGCTATTAAAGATAAAATTAATGTAAATGATAAGCAGAAACGATCTGAGTTTATTGTTAGCTTAAAAAAATCTTTTGGTTATTTAGCCGATCCGCTTGGGGTTGATATTTCAAAAGATAAGTTACTTACCAAATTGGAAAAAGGGATAAAGCTTTATCCAGGAGTTCATTTTCGTACGACCATGTATCAATTGATGCTTGGCCTTATGGAAGAGATACCACCGGGTAATTATGCTGCTGAGGCAGAAAAGATACTTGAGGGTGCAAAAAATCCTGATTACATTAATAAACTCAAAGCCCTGTATCAAGCCATTGAAGATCTAAAACAATTTGGCACGAAGCTAAATCAGGAAACAGAACGGACAGTCATTGCCAATCTGGTAGTTCAATTAAAGCAGGATGTAGATTATTTTGTGGTTAAGCAAGGCGAAGATTTTTCTGATAAAGCATTTATGGCTTTTAAACAGAAAATGACTGCTCGCATACACAGCCAGGATACTTTAATGAGCCATCATGAAAACTGGCATTCACTGGCATTGAATATCTTTTTGGCCGTGATTTCTGTGGGAGTAGCTTTAGGTGTTAAGGCAGCCTATTCAAAATGGACAACAGGACAAGTCACCTTCTTTAGTCGAGAGACTATGAAACAAGAAAAATTAAGTGAAGTACAACAGGCAATGGATGAAGTGAGTAAGCCCCCAATTCGATAAAAAATAGCCGAAATTTTAAATAAAAAAACATTTTGATTGAAAAAATAATCAACTGTATAATCGATGAATTTCGTGATTCAATATAATTCTAATAATGCAATTCCCAACCCATGAACAGCTTCTCCAATGCATTCAAGCTTTTTACCCTGATGTTGCAGCAGACATAAATGACGGGGTGTGTTTTGGTTTAGTCCAAATGCGTCGTCGAGCCTTTTTTTCCCACGATTCATTAACATTTAAAAATCGATTAAGGATTATTAAATCAATTATTTGGCCAAAAATAGAAAAAGCAATGACTGAGGTAGAAAATGAAAATCCTGATATCACAAGCGATTTAAAAAATTTTTTTAGTCAACTCAATATGAAAGTGGCTAGTCAGTTTCCTTATTCACAATGGCATGATTGTTATGCTTTTTTTGATGGGGTACTTTTGTATCAAAAACCGCAATTATTTTTGACTATTTTTAAACAAAAGCCATTCCCTATCCAGTTTACCTTGCCTGCTAAATCAATATTGCGCCCGATTGGTTTAAATAGCATGTCTAGGACAGCTGTATCTGATTGTAAAGGTGATGATAGAGTAAATCACGTATTTTCTAACACTTATACTGTACAAACCTATTCTTCTTTTTTTAGCTTATTTGATGGTGCATTAAATGATTTTGCTTATCCTGTTTCAGTGGTCGTAAACACAGGAGCCCACACTTTTATCTTGGACTATGAGCAAGGACTATGGACTTTTACCGATGCAAATTATTTAGAAGAAAGTGATACCCAGTATTCCCTCAAAGAAGTATTAGTGCTTATTCTAAAATATTATCCTGAACCTTTAGTTTTAACAATTAAACCTTCGATCGCATCCAGTTTACCTCCTGAGGCAATAGACCATTTCAATGATATTATTTCTGGTTTAACGAGAAATAAAAAATGGTTGGAAATTCATCAAATAAATAAGGAAAACGCATCAACTGAAAATGATGATGGTTACAACCTTTCTTGTTTAGCCGCAGCAAATAATGATTTGAGGGCTCTACAACAATGTATCACGGTGGGTGGGGAGATTTCTAAAATGTCATCTGCTGAGCAAATACCACTTATCCTGGCTTCTCAAAATGGTCATACAGAGGTAATACGAACTTTACTTCCTGTGCTAAAAGCACAAGGTACAGATCTGCATGCACAGACCTCAAAAGGAATCACTGCATTGTATATAGCTTGTCAAAATGGTCACCTTGATGTCGTTAAATTGCTTATTCCGGCATTAAAAGAACAAGAAGCCAATTTGGATTTACAATGTCTTGATACAGGAAAAAGTCCTCTTTCTGCGGCTTGCTACTATGGACATGCCGAGATTGTTATTGAATTGCTAAATGCTCAAGTGAACATTGAACTGACCTCTCATGATGGTTTAACACCTTTGCGGGACGCAATTAAAAATGAACACTTTGATGTCATCACCATATTAATTATTGCGCTTAAAATGAAAGACGAAAATCACCCACAGCTACAGCAATTGGGCACTTTATTGGTATGGGCCGCTGAGCGAGGTGAACATACATTAGTAAAAGAGTTGCTACCTATAATTCCTATTGATGATCTGAATGATGCTGTTGAGAGCATGGGTGTTACTCCTTTGTATATGGCATGCCAAAATGGACATGTGCGTGTGGTAAAGGAGTTAATTGCTACGCCATCACAGCTAACTCATTTAAATTTACCTAATGATAGTGGAATAACCCCCCTTTATGCTGCTTGTCAATTTGGGCATTTGGAAGTGGCTCAAATCTTGGTGGAAACTGGTATAGATCCCATGCATCCCATTGCCAATGGCGTATCTCCTTTAGAAATTGCTTATGAAAACGGTCATGTTGATCTTGTGCGATCACTGGTTGCAATGCTAAAAGCACAAAACAAACTCTATTTGTTACAACATGATAAAATAATGGCGTTTTTTTTGGGTGCGGTGGAAGTTGGGGAGCTTGATTTAATAAAAGAGCTTTTGCCAATACTTAAATCATTCCAAATCAGTCTCAAACAACTACATCCTAAAGTCAACACAATGGCCCTTTATCTGGCTGTACAAAGTGGACGAATGGATGTGACTCAAGCGCTTCTTGCCAATCAGGCAAATCAAAAACCTGTTAATTTATATGTTTCAGACTTGCTGGATGATGCACGAAAAATGAAACGAGAGAAGGAACTTCTTGAATTATTTATGCGAAAGAATATTGGTGCTGTGGTAGAAGGGTTTACTCTATTGCATGTTGCTTTATTTTACGGGCACCAGGATGTATTTAATTTACTATTACAATATAGCCCTTCTTTGGAGACTGAAGTCCAAGGTGTTACTCTATATGAACTGGCTCAGGCAATGGACAAACGTCATATGCTCCTTCAACCCAAATTTAATCAGCAATCGCTGCAAGTGAATAAAAAGAGATTACATACGGGTTTTGTTCAAGAGGCTGGGTGGACACCTCGGTTGTGGCAGCAACAGGCTTATTGTGATGCTAAAAAGAAAGTAAGAACTACCTCCAATTCAGTATTTGATCGGAGTTCGCGATATTCGGACAATACAAATAATTTCTCTAATAGTTAAGAATAATTTGGCTTATTAATAAGCAATACATATTTTTATTGTAATGTCCTACCTGCCAGGGCAGCAAGAAAGAACTCTGTACGATATTGCCTTGAAGTCCAATCTTTGAGCTCTTAAAAAACTTTCCCCTAACGCATGACAATCTTGTCTGCGGTGTTAAAACACTATATCAAAATATTGATACAATAATTGATTGGTTCAATTTGAACAAATTCAAGTCCACTTTTTTGTACTAGGAGCTGATATACTTAACAAAATATAAGGAGTTTTAAGGAATAAACGTGCAAACGAATCCTATTATCGAGTTAAGTCTTTGGTTGGCAAAAGAGCGTGAAGAAGGGGCTCCAAATCCTAACCACGCTGTGTTATCAACCGTTTCTGCAAAGGGAGCTGCTCATGGACGTGTGGTTGCTATTCGTGAAATAACCGATGAGGGAATTTTCTTCTTTACCCAAAAAGCTACTCGTAAAGTCAGTGAATTGCAAAGCAACTCGTTGGTCAGTTTGGTGTTTTGGTTAGAATTAATGCAAAGAGAAGTTATTATTGAAGGGGTTGCTGTGCCTTTAAATGAGGATGAGAACACCAAGTATTGGGAGACCTATCCCCAATGGGCGCAAATTCGTTTTTTAAGCTATGCACCTACCTCTATGCAAGTGATTTCTGATAAAGGAATATTAGAAAAAAAACGTCAAGAATTAGAATTAAATTCAAACTCAAACTTTCCTTTGAGTCCTGACTATTGTGGTTTTCGAATCCAACCCGAGAGAATGGTATTTTATACTTATCGTCTGGATGAGTTATCTGATGTATGGGAATACCAATTGCGCCATAATAGCTGGCAGTTGCAACGGTTATCCCCTTAAATTGACCTCATTTATTCAATATGTATAATATGCGGGCTTAGCGTTATTCTTTTTGGTATTCGAAATATGGTAATAGATGCAATGGATGCAGCCAGTTCTTTGATGCACCAGAGCCCTTTTAACATGTCTATGTTAGAAGAACAGTTTTTTCTTAATATGTCTTCCCAAACTATTGTTAACTTGATGGACAAATTAAATGAGAACGCGCTTTATTGGGCTGTAAAGGTGGTTCTTTCCCGTCAGGATGAAGAAAATTATTTGTGGCAAATCAATTGCTTAAAAAAATTAATTCATATTAAGCGAATAGATAAGCATCAGTCGCTTTTTAATGATTTAGGCCCTATGGCGTTAACTGACTTTATTAAAGAATACATGAAGGGCAAGAATGGTAATGCGCATCTTTATGGCATGATATGTCTTGCTATAGGTACTGGCTTTGTTTTACCTGATGAATTAATCAGATTGCTAGTTTTAACGCATCAATTAAACCACTGGATTCCTTTGCTTACAGAAGAGCAACGTAAGACTTGTTTTGAAGAACTATTACGTAATGCAGATAACGATAAAAAATACTTGAATCTGATGCAATTTATTAGCCCAGATGCGGAGCAAACCCAGTACGAAGTAAAAGCAATAGTAAAAGATCTGTTTAAAAAATTCCCATTTTTTTCTTCCAATGAAGGAAAATATCACGAGCATTTGACAGTACTTAATGTCTTATCAGGTCTTATTTTGCGCTTGGATAAGAAGCGATATCAGGAAGTGCTGGCCATTTTGTTGCCAAAATTAAATGTGCCAAATGCAAGGATTCGTGAAGCGACATTAAACATTCTTGCTGCCTGCATACCTTATTTAAACCAGATGACGCGTGACTTGGTATTGAATCCCATTCGAGCCAAATTAAACGATAAGGAACTAAATGTGCGTCTGGCTGCACAAAAAGCAGTAACTTCCTGCCTGCCTTATTTTGAAAATTACGAATTAAATGAATTTAATGATATTGATAGTTTTAGTATCGAGTCTTTAGACCTCATTATTACCTGTATGTCTTGTCATGACGATCAAAAACAAAAGGAAGTAAGCGATTGTATTCTACAGAAATTAAAAGACAGTACCTGGATAGTCAGTGAAGATGCTTTAAAAATAATTAAAGTCTGTTTACCACTGCTATCGGAGGAGAGTCGTCAGGAAATAATTAGTAATATTTTGGCAAAACTTAATACCGATAATTTAAAAACATATCGAGCAATACTGAAAATGATTATGGTTGCTCAACCTTATTTGAATGGTGCGCATTGCCTGGAGTTTTTAAATAGTATTTTACCTAATACCAACAGTAACAATTGGAGTGTTCGAGAATTAGCCTTGCGTGCACTTGGTTCTTGCATGCCTCATGTTTTAGATGGGAGAAAACGTCAAGAAGTATTTGATACTATTTTCCCTCTATTGAATGATAGTAACTGGATTGTGCGAGATGCCGTTTTGCACGCTATGTCTCTTATTCTTCCTTATCTTAAAGAGGAGAATCATCAACAAGTACTTACTAGCATTATCCCTAACCTAAGTGATCAAGACTGGAGTAACCGTTATGTTGTTTTACAAGCATTGCTTTTGTTTCTTCCACATCTAAACCAGAAGTTTCATAAGCCGGTGCTTGAGAAAGTTTTACCTTGTTTAAAAGATACTAACTCTATTGTTAGAGGGATGGCTATGCAGGTACTGTCTTTTTTAATTCCAGAGATAAGTAATAAAAAGCACCAACAATTAATTGATGCTATTTTTTTGCAATTAAATGATGAAAATTCTTATGTTTGTGCCATGGCTCGAAAAGCAATTACCAAATTGATACCTTTTTTAAATGAAGAACAACATCAGCTTGTTATGAGTGTGCTATTGCTTAATTTGAATGGAGAAGTGAACTCGATTCGTGAGGCTGCGGCTTTACAAGATATTGTCGTCTGTGTTCCATTTCTTAATCATAAAAGTATCCAGCAATTATTTGAAACCATTTTGCCAAAGCTAAGCGATAGTGAATGGAGCGTTAGTTGTGCCGCAGCACAAACACTTACCGCTTGTATCCCTTATATGAGTGATCATGAGCGTGCGAAAGTATTACAAGTCGTTTTACCTAAACTAAATGATGAAAGTTGGGAGTTATGCGAAGAAATATTAAAAATTATCCTTACCTGCAGTTTGCATCTTCCTAGCGCATCAATTAATTCATTAGGCGAACAGTTGGCCATGCATTTTCGCGAAAATTCTTTAGCAAATTGGTGTGAGGAGATGGGCGATAGACTGGCTCATTAAGTTTTATAAAAAATTGATATTTATTTATTTGAATTTTTTTCAAGGAGCATGATAAATAGCTCTAAACATTGAAAGGATGATGTATGTATAGCAAAATGCCATTCGGCTTGTTTTCTAATTTACCTAAAGATCTCCTGATAAAAGAAATATGTTCAAGAATGTCAGTAGATGAGCTTTATTTGGCTGGAAAGAGTGGAAAAAACGTATTATTAATGCTTGAGCTCTTTTCACGCGAGGGTAATCATGCTGTGCTCCACCAGACAAGCTTGCTAAATTCCTTTGTTAGTCAACTAAAAATTGAGAATTATTCTATAGATGATAAGCAGTTATTAACCCAAGGTTTATTCGAATTTATAAAAAAGCCCAGAGTGTCTGTCAATAATAAAATCACTGCATTAATAGCTATCCATCTTTTAAATAATATTTTTTATAATCCTGATGAGGTAATGCCACTCCTTGCGAAAAATTTAAGTAGGGGTGGTTATAGTCATAGATCCGCTATTGCATGGATAAGTACTTTTTTCCCACTTCTAGAAGAAGAGCATTTAAAGGAATTAAACACAATGATAGCGCCAATAGAATATCTTGAGTTTGTTTCTTCTGAAAACAAAGAGGGCTTATTACTATGGCTATGTATAAATACTACCTTTATTGATAGCCTTATTAAAGCAATCTCTTTTAATCTCAAAAAAAATGAAGTTCCTACATTATTGCATGCTCTAAAAATTTTATTGGTGTGTATCCCTCACATAAATGAAAAACAATATGCAGTATTCATTGGGTTAATCCCTGGCTTGCTGAGTTTGCCATTTGAGTGGGGGATATCTAAACAGTTACAGATTTTATATTCTTCTGTAAGTGCG
>CAZTYT010000045.1:0-11566 GCA_964618245.1 uncultured Legionella sp.
TCCAAACGCTCAGATTCTTCTGCATCTATAGTCAAACCAATATTGTAAGCCTTAGTTGAGGATAAACGAATTAAAGCCGTCCTTTTTACTGGCTCGACTGAGACAGCAAATCTGATCAATAAAACGCTAGCAATGCGGGGTGGCGAAATTATTCCATTGATTGCAGAAACTGGTGGACAAAATGCAATGATCGTCGATTCTTCTGCACTTTTGGAACAGGTTGTTATTGATGCTGTAAATTCTGCGTTTGGTAGTGCTGGACAACGATGCTCAGCGCTTCGGGTTTTGTTTGTGCAAGAAGAGGTTTATCCCAGAACAATTGCTTTATTAAAAGGAGCAATGGCTGAGCTGGTTGTAGGTGAACCTCAATGGTTAGTGACTGATGTTGGGCCAGTAATTGATGAGCCCGCTTTAAGCACGTTAAAAAAACATGTCGAAAAGATGAAGCAACGATATGAAATACTTTATCAATGTCAACTGGATGAAACGTTGGAGACTGGATATTTTATGCCACCAACAGCTATTGCTATTGACCATATAAATGCTTTAGAAAAGGAAGTATTTGGACCAATATTGCATGTAATTCAATTTAAACGAAAGGACTTAGATAAAGTAATAGAGCAAATAAATGCTTCTGGTTATGGTTTGACTTTGGGGATTCATAGTCGAATTAATGAAACTGTGGAGTATATTCGTACTCATGTCCATGCTGGTAACTGCTATGTAAATCGAAACATGACTGGTGCGGTAGTTGGATTACAGCCTTTTGGCGGAGAAGGTTTATCTGGAACTGGTCCAAAAGCAGGTGGCCCGAATTATTTGACTCGATTATGCCATGAGCGAACTTACACGGTAGATACTACGGCTGCTGGTGGTAATGCCAGTTTAATGTCGTTACCAGATTAAAAGCAGGGATTATTACTTAAATAAGTGGGAGGAAGTGATGAAGTGAGTATTTTTAAAAAATTTAAAAAGTTTTATCGAGCCTCCTCTGAAAATAGAATTCAGACTCATGTTTTTCTCGGATTTGTTGTCATCCCCATCCTGGGAATGACACTTTTATATGTATGGGTCAGGTTATTTTGGTTATAGCAGAAGTTAGGAGATAATAGATTAATTACTAAAAATATTTTTAATTTGCCAGTTAGCGGTTATAATGCCAAACCATTCTAAAGTTCTAGTTTGAATATGGTATTAAAAAGGCTTTATCTTTTGGTTATTAGTACATGCTTGTTTTCAGTTGCTTGTTCCCATAATGATGAAGATGGAAAACGAAGGCCGGATCTGATTAAAGCCTCATCTTATAATGTTCAGTTAGGATTAGGATATTTGAAGCAGGGTGACAGGCCTAGAGCCAAGAAAAAATTGTTAACCGCGTTAGAGCAAGAGCCCAAATCGCCAGATGCTAATTCAGCCCTAGCTTATTATTTTGAGCAGACTAATGAGCCTCGCTTGGCGGAGAAATATTATTTGAAGGCTTTGTCATTGGCAAATAAAGGCGGGGCGCAGCTTAATAACTATGGCGCTTTTTTATGTCGTCAGGGTAACTACAATAAAGCAGAGCAGTATTTTTTAAAAGCTGCTGGTGATTTGCATTACGTGAATACAGCAAGCGCATATGAAAACGCAGGATTATGTGCTTTGTCAGTTGCACGGCAGGATAAAGCCAAATTTTATTTTACCCAGGCGCTAAGACAAGATCCTGCAAGAAAGGTTTCATTTTATGAATTGGTTAAATTGGAAGTTCAAAAAGGTAATAATAAAGAGGCTTTTGAGCTTGTAGAAAAGCACCGGGATTTAGTTTTAAATGATAGGATGTTGTTTTCTTTGGCTAAGGAAATTTCAGAGAAAGTGGGCCGACAAGATGTAGCTGTGAAATATAAAAATAATAAAAAAGTGGATCCAAATCTCGATAATGGTGGAGTGAATAATGAGTACAATAACCACGCTTGATGATAATAATGCAATGATTTATGCTGTTAACCCAGGAGCACAGCTTGCTAGTATACGTGAGCAAAAAGGCTATACAGTGGAATATGTTGCAAATAAGTTACATTTAAGAGCTCGTATTATTGAATTAATCGAAAATAATGAATTTAATTCATTACCTGGTCCAGTCTTTGTCAAAGGCTATTTAAGGGCTTATGCTAAATTATTGGAGGTTTCTCCTGATCCTTATCTTGCTGTGTTCAATGAGCAATATATCTCTGAGAAAAAGCCTGAGCGGGCATTGTGGCAGCAATCCAAACGCGAAACTAATAAAGCTGAACGTATTATTCGTTGGTTTACTATGCTGTTTGCCATAGGAGTTCTTATTGCTGTAGGTGTTTGGTGGCAAAAAAACCAGGATAGTCAACAATCTTTATTTTCAGAGAAAAGTGTTTCTACTGATCTCTCTCTGAATGCTCCGGCTACTGAAACAGAGGTTAAACTGACTGACATTTCTAAAATGCAGGATATGTTAAACCCAAAACCAGAAATGTCTCCACTGGAGAAGGCTGGTGACTGATAAAATACAAGCCGTTCGAGGCATGAATGATGTTTTGCCTGACAAAACATCATTGTGGCGAAAAATAGAAGACACTTTTATTACTTGTCTTGCTCGTTATGGTTATCAGGAAATTCGTTTTCCTCTAGTAGAAAACACACAGCTCTTTAAAAGAACCATCGGTGAGGTCACTGATATTGTTGAAAAAGAGATGTACACTTTTAATGATTTAAATGGTGATAGCATTACTCTTCGGCCAGAGGGGACTGCTGGTTGCGTCCGTGCTTGTCTGGAGCATGGTTTATTACATAATCAACAGCAGAAGCTATGGTATATGGGACCCATGTTTAGGCATGAGCGTCCACAAAAAGGAAGATATCGACAGTTTACTCAACTTGGTGTTGAAGCATTTGGTTTTTCGGGACCTTACATTGAGTTAGAACTCATTTCACTGTGCCGTAAATTTTGGTCTCAACTCGGTTTTTCCGATTTAGTTCAGCTTCAGGTGAATACACTAGGTGAATTAGAAGAGCGGCAGCGCTACAAAACAATTTTAATTGAATATCTTAATGATCACGCAGAACAGCTGGATGAGGATAGCAAAAGAAGGTTAACCCGAAATCCACTGCGTATTTTAGATAGTAAAAATCCTGAAATGCAACAGCTAATTGCCAATGCCCCCAAATTAATTGATGTGCTTGAAGGGAAGAGTAAGGAGCATTTTGAACTGCTTTGCAATGGGTTGGATGCTTTGCAAATTCCATATGTTATTAATCCTGTTTTAGTCAGAGGGTTAGATTATTACGGACATACAGTTTTTGAATGGGTTACTGATCGCTTAGGAAGTCAGGCTACAATTTGTGCCGGTGGGCGCTATGATATTCTGGTTGAACAACTTGGAGGCAATCCAACTCCTGCAGTCGGTTTTGCTATGGGAATAGAAAGAATTTATTTATTAATGGAAACGTTAGCGTTATTTTCGGCACAGAAAGAAAATCTCTCGTTATTCATTATTGCTGCTAATGGGCAAGGTATACTTACCGGACTTAAAATAGCTGAAACAATTCGGTATGCTTTTCCTGAGGTAGAGGTGATAGTAAATACCGCTGGCGGCAGCTTTAAAAGTCAATTTAAAAAAGCAGATAAAAGCGGTGCTCGCATGGCCTTGATTTTAGGTGAGGATGAAATCGCTAATAATAAGATTGGCATAAAAAATTTGCGGACAGAGACAGAGCAAATTACAGTAGAGCAAAATAGTATAAATCAATTTTTGCGAGAACATTTAGAGAACTCAATTAATTGATAAATGATGTATAATGGCGGTTTGTTAAGTAAATTTAGATAAGTTTTTGTAGGCAAAGGTTACCAGGTCTAGGCTCAACAAAAATCAATATACCAATGGTTACATAGGATGAATATCCAGGAGAAGTATAATGTCAGTTTATATGACTGAAGAGGAACAATTAGAAGCGATCAAAAAATGGTGGAAACGTTATGGCAATGTGATTTCAATGACACTATCAGTTGCCTTGATTGTAGTTGCTGGTTATAGATACTTTACTTGGCATCAAGATAAATTAACTCAGCAAGCATCAATTGCATATGAACAAATGATGATTGCTTTATCAAATAATAATACTAAAGCGGTAAAATCTTTTGCTAATCAATTAATCACTCAGCATAACCATTCTATCTACGCTGATGCTGCCCATATGACTTTAGCCAAAATATATGTTACTAAAAATAAATTGGATCAAGCTCAAGCGGAGCTACGCATAGTAGTAGATAGTAGCAAGATGCCGTCTTTGAAACAAATAGCCAAAATTCGTATTGCACGTATTATGACCGCAGAAAAGTCTTATGCTAAAGCTTTAAATGAGTTGAGTAAAATAGAAGATAACACCTACTTGCCTGTTATTAATGAATTGAAAGGGGATATTTATGGGGCAACAGGCAAGTATGAAGAAGCAATGAACTCTTATAAACAAGCAATGAGTGAAGTTAAAATAAATGGAATGGGAAATCCATTTTTAGAAATGAAGACTAATGAGATTGCTGTGAAAACTCAATCAATGTTAACAGATGAGAAAAAAACACAATCAGTATAATTTTAAATTAAGAGTAAGTTATTTGCTAATGAGGTTTAGTTCATGAAGGCTAAGATATGGGTTGTTATGCTTTGTGTATTAGCGCAAGGATGTTCAAAAATTGATGATTATATGCTGGGTAAAGATAATACACCTAAACCCAAAAGTCTGGTTGAATTGCAAGACAAAGTTAAAGTGTCACCGGGTTGGAGCACTTCAGTTGGAAAATCTTCAAAAAACCGAGAATATTTACGTTTGAAGCCTGTTCTTCAAGGTGGTGTAATCTACACAGCAGACACTAGTGGTTTGGTGAAGGCAGTTAAAAGCAATAATGGCCAGACTTTGTGGACTACTCAATTAAAACATGGCTTGGTTAGTGGTCCCACCATTGCTAATGGCTATCTTGTTGTGAACTCTAATAATGCGTCTGTCATTGTGCTTGATAAAGCCAATGGTAAACAATTATGGCAGGCTAAAGTTTCTGGGGAAATTTTATCTCCTCCTGCTATTGCTCATAAAAAAATAATTGCGAAAACTATTGATGGAAAAGTTTATGCTTTTAACCTGACCAATGGTCAGCAATTGTGGATGACTGAACATGGGGCACCCAGCTTGATTTTAAAGGCTAGTTCTTCACCGGTTATCGTTGGCAACCTGGTTTTAATTGGTTTTTCTGATGGCA
This sequence comes from uncultured Legionella sp., assembly GCA_964618245.1. Classification (GTDB taxonomy): domain Bacteria; phylum Pseudomonadota; class Gammaproteobacteria; order Legionellales; family Legionellaceae; genus Legionella. The sequence goes on from CAZTYT010000045.1 coordinate 5,258, forward strand.
AGATGGATGCACTTGATATGAATACTGGCCGAGTTGTTTGGCAGAGAAGTATCGCATATGCTTCAGGCTCAAGTGATGTAGAACGATTAGTTGATATTGATGCTGATCCTATCATTGAAAATAATGTGGCCTATTTAGCTACTTACCAAGGTTATATTGGGGCTTTATCTTTGACTGATGGGCAATTTATTTGGAGAAAGCCAGGTTCAGTTTATAAAAATATGCGTCTAAGTGGTAATACATTATATATTAGCGATAGTCACGACGTCCTTTGGTCTATTAACAAACAAAATGGACAAGTAAACTGGAAACAAAACAAACTAAAAGCACGTGGTCTAACAGAGCCTACTTTGATTCGAAATAATTTAGTGGTTGGAGACAAAACTGGTTATTTGCATTTTATTGATGCGCAAACTGGTGAAATGTTAGCTCGTTATAAGACCTCTAGTGGTGTGAATATTTCACCAAACGTGGCAGGAAGAAAGCTTTATGTATTTACAGACAATGGAATGCTTAATCAACTATCAGTGAGTTAATATGATCCCTGTAATTGCGCTTGTTGGGCGTCCTAATGTAGGTAAATCTACATTATTTAATAGATTAACGAAAACACAAGATGCGCTTGTTGCCGACTTCCCCGGTTTAACTCGTGATAGGCAATATGGCCAAGCTCAATACGGCGATAAAGCTTATATTGTAGTTGATACGGGAGGGATTGGTGTTGACGACATTGAGGTTGACAGTTTGATGTCAAAACAGTCTACCGTTGCCTTGAATGAAGCAGATATCGTTTTATTTTTAGTAGACGGCCGTGCAGGTTTAACGGCAGTGGATCAAAGTATCGCCAGCAACTTGCGAAAGTTGAATAAAAAAGTACACTTGGTGGTTAATAAGACTGAAGATTTAGACGATGATGTTGCTTGCGCTGATTTTCAATCTCTAGGTATTTCTGATATTCATTCTATTTCATCCTCCCATGGAAGTGGTATTCATTCATTATTGGATACGCTCTTGACGCCTTTTGCACCTGAGGTTGAAAATACTGAAGAAAATGATGCAATAAAAATAGCATTTGCTGGTCGTCCTAATGTAGGTAAGTCAACTTTAATTAATCGGATTTTAGGCGAAGAGCGTGTGGTTGTGTATGATATGCCGGGAACTACGCGCGATAGCATTGCTATTCCTTTTGTTAGGGATGAGCAGCGCTATATTTTAATTGATACGGCAGGGGTAAGACGAAAATCCCGTATTGATGAAAAAATTGAGAAATTTTCCGTTATTAAAACTTTACAAGCCATTAAAGAATCTAACGTATGTTTGCAGCTTCTTGATGCTAATGAAGGAATCACGGATCAAGATATGAACTTGCTCGGATTTATTATTGAATCTGGGAAAGCATTGGTCATTGCTGTGAATAAGTGGGATGGCTTGGATGAAGAGCATAAAGAAAAAGTAAAAAGCGAGCTATCCAGAAGATTGCATTTTGCCAATTTTGCCAAGATCCGTTTTATATCCGCTTTGCATGGCAGTGGAGTAGGTACTCTGTTTAAAGATATAAATGAAGCTTATGCCTCAGCCATTCAATCGTTTTCTACCCCGCGACTGACGCGGTTGTTACAAGACCTTAGTACCAAGCATACACCTCCTTGTGTGAATGGGCGTCGAATTAAGCTGAGATATGCGCATTTAGGTGGACATAATCCACCAGTTATTGTTATTCATGGCAATCAACTAGCGGACTTACCAGATAGCTATAAACGCTATCTGAATAATGAGTTTACTAAACATCTTGGACTAGTAGGCACGCCTTTGAAACTTGAGTTTAAAGGAGGAACTAATCCATTTGCAGAAAAGAAAAATAAGTTATCCCAACGTCAGGTAAATAAAAAGAGGAGACTGATGAGTTGGGCTAAAAAGAAAAAAACCAAAGCAGCAAAATCGAAAAGATAGACTAATAATTATAATTAGTGAAGCAACCCAGTATAGAGTTCTAACAAAACATCTTTTTGGGTTGCTTCGCTAGGTTTTGCAATGACAAACTTTATATGTCCTCTAAAATACTACGTTATACATCTATTAACTGGTCAGGTCCAAATAATCATCTACTCCATGGGATTAATCCTTAGCGTTAATACATCGCAAGGAGCATGATTAACTGCTGCGTGGGCTGTACTGCCTAGCAGGGGAAAAGAAGCCTTGGAGTGACTACCAAGGATGATAAGTTGGCAATTGAGCTCTTTTACTTTATCGAAAATATGTTCTTTGACTGAACCTACCTCAACAAATTGTTGTTCTGGAGGAATATGAAAATTCTCTCCTATTAATGATAGAACGGTTTGGGCATCATCTTTAGCGGGATTTACCAGCTCAGTAAAACCTAGCCCTTGAGCAATTTGAAAGCTGGTGGGTAACTCAATGACGTGCAAAAGATATAGTTTGGCATTAAATTGCTTCGCTATTTCAGCCCCTTTTCCAATGAGATGACTGTGTTCTTTAAGTAAATCCGTAGCAAATAAGATATTGGTATACATAGCTTCCCTCGTAAGAAAGTGTACTTATTATTTTGAGTGTAGTAGATCCTTATGTTAAAGCAATGGGGAGAATTGTAAGCAACATGGAGTAGGTTGGGCTCTGAAGTATTGCCTCATTTACATGGCATAGTCTTGTTCTGGATTGCTTTACTTTGTTTGCGACGACTTCCTAAAAAGTATGTCGCTACCTGCGGGTTGAGCTTTGACCCAGCAAAGTCTGTAAGTTTACTTAAATTCTAAGTGACCGCGATAAATTTCTTTTAATGGTATCATCACAAAATCTCGAGAGAAAAGGTGAGGGTGAGGAATTGTTAAGTTATGTGTGTGTACGCTACGATTTCCGTAAAATAGAATATCAATATCAATGACCCTTGGTCCCCAGCGTTTCTTCCGAACTCGGCCTTGTTGTTTTTCAATCTGTTGACAAGCTCTTAGTAATTGCTTGGGTGTTAAAGAAGTAACAACTTCAATCACTGCATTACAAAAATTTTGTTGTTTTGTTACCCCCCATGCTTTAGTCCAATGAAATCTGGAGATTTGCGTGACAGAGGTAGCTTGGATGGTACGAATTAATTCAATGGCATATCTTAATTGCCGTTCTGGTGAGCGCTGATTTGAACCTATCCCAAGGTAGCATAGGTTCATTTATTTCCTTTGAATTTTTTGCGCCGCTTACCACGAGACGGGGTTGCTGCATTAAATTCGGTTACCATTTGTGCTCTTGTTTCTTCATTTGCCTCTTGAAATGCTGTCCACCATTGTGCCAATTCCATAGATTCATCACCGGCAAGTGCACGTAATGCCATGAAATCATAGGCAGCGCGAAAACGAGGGTGTTGTAGCAAATTAAAGGCTCTTCCTCCGGCACGCTTGGTAAAGCGATATTGCAATAACCATATTTCACGAATAATCTGGCTATAACGTTTAGGAATCGAAATAATTTTATTTTGTTCGGCAATGACAATAGACATTGCTTTTTCTACTGATGGTAATGGATCCATTCCTGATTTTTGCAGCTGTTGAGAACACTCAATCATTGGAAACCATAAAATAACAGCAAATAGGAATGCGGGGGTTACTGGTTTTTCATCGCGTATTCTTGTATCGGTGTTTTCAAGTGCAATAGCTAATAGCGCATTTACTGGATATTGGCTACCCAAAAGGGCATTTGTTTGCGGGCATAGATATTGAAATAAACCATATTGAAGTAATAATTTTTGCACTGTTTCTGCATTACCACACTGATATAACTTAGTCATTTCATCAAATAAGCGCGAATTAGAAACATGTGTAATCAAATGGCTGAGTTCGGGGAATGGTGCCTCCGTGTCTGGAGCTAAGTTAAAATGAAGCTTAGCGCTGAAACGTACAGCCCGTAGCATACGCACAGGATCTTCCTTATAGCGAGTGACAGGATCACCAATAATGCGAATTAACTTATTTTGTATATCGTCAAAGCCACCTGTAAAATCAACAATACTTGAATCGGTAATGTTGTAATAAAGAGAGTTTATTGTGAAGTCCCGACGCCATGCATCTTCATCTAAAGAGCCAAACGCATTATCACGAACCAACATGCCACGTTCATTCGTTTGTTGACTTTCGTCCATAGCCAGATGACTTCGAAAGGTAGCTACTTCAATAATTTCCCGATGAAATAATACATGCACTAATTTAAAACGACGACCAATAATGCGGCCATTGCGAAACAGGCTTTTAATTTGATTGGGCGTCGCATTAGTTGCTACATCAAAGTCTTTAGGCGCTTTATGTAATAGCAAGTCGCGAACGCTCCCACCAACAATATATGCCTGATATCCGCCGCCAATAAGACGATTAAGAACTTTCAGCGCATTACTGCTAATGTCTGCTTTAGAAATAGTATGTTTATTTCTTGGAATGGTGTAGGCTGCACTAACCGGAGCAACATGGGCTCTGTTTCTTCTTAGCAGCTTTTTGATGAACTTGATGATTGTATTTTCTCACTCATTTAACCGATACTACGTAATTATAACGAAGCAAAAGAATAAAGTGAATCTTTGCCTTTATAAATATTGACTTATAGGTGTATAGTTAGTATTTCGGGGGATTATTATTGCTTTATAATCAGGGGATATTATTTATCATTTGAGAAATCAATGGAATTTATTGATATTGCTGCCAGCTTAATTGTTTTAATTATTTTGGAAATTGTTCTGGGAATAGATAATTTGGTTATCTTATCTATTTTGACAGAAAAATTACCCGTACAACAAAGAAAAAAAGCGAGACGCTGGGGATTGACCTTTTCTTGGGTAGCTCGATTATTTTTGTTGTCATTAGCAATGAAACTAATTAAATTGACTCAACCTTTAATAACTATTCACACACTTGATTTTTCAGCGCGAGATTTCTTTTTAATCGCGGGAGGTGTTTTTCTCATATGGAAAGCTACAGAGGAAATTCATCAGGATGTCGTGGCAGATTCTGCAGAAACTGCTGAAACTAAAGTAACTTACAAAGCGACATTTAAAATGGTTATTTTGCAGGTAGCTGTGCTGGACATTATTTTTTCTCTCGATAGCGTATTAACTGCTGTAGGTCTAACTACTCGCTTTTGGATCATGGCTTTTGCAATAACATGTGCTATTTTGATTATGATTTTCGCCAGTGAGATGGTTAGTGCATTTATTAAAAAATACCCAACCATTAAGATGCTTGCTTTAAGCTATTTGATTTTGATCGGGATGGTTTTAGTTGCTGATGGCTTTTCATTCCATTTTCCACGAGGATATGTCTACTTTGCGATGGGATTTTCATTGGCAGTGGAGGCGTTAAATTTGATTAAGCACTCGCGGGCAAAAGGTAAAAAAATATAGGAATATAAGATGTTATACGTTAAGGCTTTTCATATTATTGCAGTAGTCGCTTGGTTTTCTGGTTTATTTTATCTTCCCAGATTATTTGTTTATCATGCAGATAGTATCGATTTTATTAGCATTAATCGCTTTAAAATAATGGAAAGGCGCCTGTATTATGGAATTACTTGGCCGTCAGCGATTGTAACTACTTTATTAGGGGGATGGTTACTTGCCTACAATCCCCAGTATTATCTTCATGCCGGGTGGATGCATGCTAAATTAGGTCTGGTAGTTTTACTATGGGTTTACCACCTGAGCTGTGGCCACTATAGAAGGGCATTCGCGCGAGATGGAAATAAAAGAAGTGCGCTATTCTTTCGGATATTTAATGAAATGCCTACTTTATTGCTTGTAGGCATCGTATTATTAGTGGTAGTGAAATAAAAATTAATCCATTTCCACCATTTCAAAATCTTCTTTTCCTGCGCCGCAATCAGGGCAAAACCAGTTTTCAGGCACATCTTCCCAGCGTGTGTCTGGTTCAATTCCGTCTTCTGGCCATCCTTCTGCTTCGTCATAAATAAAACCACAAATGACACAAATGTATTTTTTATATTCTTGCATGATTAAAGATACTCATTTTTTAAAAAGGTTAAATGTATAGTCTCGCGGCATTGAAGTAAAGTCTAGCGGGGGTTTTTATCAAACAATAGGTTTGCCTATAACATTACTCGTGTTGTATTATCGAGCAAATTTTTATGGAGATTGCGAATTATGACCCGTTCAACTGAGTTGTTTCATCAGGCGCAGAATTTAATTCCTGGAGGAGTCAATTCACCCGTTCGAGCTTTTAAGGGAGTTGGTGGTGAACCAATTTTCTTTAAACAAGGTAAAGGCGCTTATCTTGTTGATGTAGATAACAAGGAATACATTGATTA
>CAZTYT010000046.1:0-11318 GCA_964618245.1 uncultured Legionella sp.
AGACTATTACCAGGCTTGGTACTCCACGGGTGTGTATAAATTGTGCGGGAATTGCATAAGCAGTATTATCAATTTGCAATAATCGCAAATCAGGGAGTTTTGCTGTAGGTAACTGAGCCGCCAAAAATGCTAAAAAGACAGCAGTAGGCTTTAGTATTACTATTTCATGTGATTTTTGGCTCATACAATCTCTCCTTGAATTAGCTAATCCTGTTACTAAGTTTTCTGTTACCGCAAACATAACTGCTCCATTACAAATGTAGAGAAAGCTCACAAATGTGAATTGAGCATCAGGAAATTAATGATTAGGGGTATAATAAAAACGATAGACCATGTCTTTAAGGTTCGCTAATTCTTTTTAAATTTTTTTTCACAGCATGAGCAGGTATTAATCATTATTAATATAGGGTACTATTTTTTATTTGTAACTAAGAATTATTAAAATCGTGGACAACGAAAATTTACATGTGCAATTTAGCAATCCATTGTTGAAGTGGTTTGCAACCCATGGGCGTAAAAACTTGCCTTGGCAATTACCGCGCTCGCCCTATCGGGTGTGGCTTTCTGAAATCATGCTCCAACAAACGCAAGTACAAACAGTTATTCCTTATTTTGAGCGTTTTTTACATTATTTCCCGGATATTCATAGTCTGGCTGCAGCAGCCGAAGATCAAGTGCTTTTCTTATGGTCAGGGCTGGGTTATTACAGTAGAGCTCGCAATCTTCATCAAACAGCCAAGATAATTGTCCAAGAGTATCAAGGTAAATTTCCTGAGGAACTAAAATTGTTGCAAGCTTTACCGGGAATCGGTGAGTCCACTGCTGCCGCAATTTTATCGCAAGCTTTTAATCAGCCCACCGCCATTTTAGACGGCAATGTAAAAAGAGTCTTGACTCGTTTTTTTATGGTAAAAGGATACCCAGAGCAAGCGTCAGTCAAAAAAATTTTATGGCAATTAGCAAATGCCTGTATGCCACAGAAACACTGCGCTGATTATACACAAGCAATTATGGACTTAGGTGCTACTTGTTGCACCACTAAAAATCCTGATTGCGCACACTGCCCATTACAAAATCACTGTCTTGCTTTCAAACATCAGGTACAAACTCTTTATCCAGAAAAAAAGATAAAAAAATCGGTACCAGTTCAACATCAACAGTTTTTGGTGTTATGTAATAATCAAGGACAAATTTACTTAGAAAAAAGACCACCCACAGGAATATGGGGTGGACTTTGGTGTTTCCCTGCGTTGGATCAAGGTAGCTGTCCGCTGGAGTTTATCCAACAGGAGTATCATCTGCTTGGAGATACACCAGAAAAACTAGTTGCCTTTAAGCATTGTTTTAGCCACTTTCATTTGCAAATTAGCGCATTGAGAATTCAAACTTCTAATCAGGGAGAAAAACTGGGGGAAACAAAGGGAAAATGGTTTGCTAGAGAAGAGATCAACACGCTAGGTTTAGCCAAACCCACAAGCAAGATTCTTTCCTTATTGGAATAATTGTCGGGCCTTGGCCCGACATGCGATGTCTTAGCCAAAACTCTAATTATTTTGTATATCCATTCCAAACTTCTATAGCTGCTTTAGCATCTGGTTGTCCCAAATTAGCAGCCGCATTGATCCAGAACCAGGCTTTTTTGCGATCTTCAACCACCCCTTTGCCATAATAGTACATATAACCCACAGCATATTGAGCATCAGGATTGCCCTTGATTGCCAGAGGTTTCAAACGTATAAATGCTTTTCGATATTCTTCCACCCGAAAATTAATAATCCCCTCGCGCATATTTATGGTATCAGTAAGACATGCCGTTAATACAGGAATAAGAAGTAGCATTCCTAATAGCTTAACCAAGTTTTTCATTCATTTATTCCTCTTTTAATGGCTGTGGCGCTGGCTCAAAATTTAATTCATTTTTCGGTAAACTTAAGCTTTCTAGGCTACCATTGCGCTCTACCAAAATACCGTTTGCAGTAACACGTTTAATGACTGCATCGCCAGGAATAGTATCGCCTATCTTGTAGGTTTTCTCTTCTCCATTGGCAGAACGAATAATGACTTGTGATTCACTCATCTTATCAGCAAATAATATTCCAACCAATGTCACATTTAACATCGACTTTTTAACGCTGGTTTCATTTAAGTCGTTAGAGACATAAATACCGAATAATGATGCCTTTAAAATGGGCTCAAATGATTCTTGCTCACTAGGCATAGCAATCTCTTTGTTTATTTCAGGCCTAGATTGAACCTTAACAGGAGAAATTCTTAAGGTTGCCCATTCAATAATAATCAATAAAGCAAAAATAAAAATTAAAGCCATGCTAACCCATTGAGCATATTTGGTAGACAACCAGTGATGAAAATCAAATCGCATATTTCCTACCTTCCAATTTTTTACTAAGGCATTTCCCTATTACTGAATTTAGCATAAATTGATTCCTTGCCTAGAAAAGGATACCTCACTAGAATATCTCACATATCTCTCGTCGACCAGACATGGCAACTAAATGTATATAAGGAATATTGCCCAATGAAAAAAAACCACTTTGATACTCGTGCAATTCATGCTGGCCAACATCCCTGTCCTCATACCGGGGCAGTGATGACTCCAATTTATGCCACTTCAACCTACAAGCAAAGCGCCCCTGGGGAGCATTTAGGTTATGAGTATTCACGTACCCATAACCCTACTCGTGCAGCTTATGAGGGTTGTATTGCCAGCCTGGAATCTGGTCAAAGAGGTTTTGCTTTCGCTTCTGGAATGGCTGCAATTAACACGATTATCGACTTACTCGATGCTGGAGACCATGTTATTGCCACCGATGATTTATACGGAGGTTCATTCCGGCTTTTTGATAAGGTTAAAAGACGGACATCAAACTTATCTTTTTCTTTTGTTGACATGACTGATACCAGTAATATTGAAAAAGCAATTACGCCTAAAACTCGCTTGATTTGGGTAGAGACCCCTTCAAATCCTATGTTAAAACTGGCTAATTTACGTGAAATTGCTGCCATAGCTAAACGTCATAAACTCATTACCGTTGCTGACAATACCTTTGCTACCCCATGGACTCAACGACCACTTGAACTAGGATTTGATATAGTCCTTCATTCAGCGACCAAATACTTAAATGGCCATTCTGATGTGGTCAGCGGGATAGTGGTTGTTGGCGATAACTCCCAATTAGCTGACCAAGTCGCCTTTTTACAAAATTCATGCGGTGGTATTGCGGGGCCATTCGATAGTTTCCTGGTCCTTAGAAGTTTAAAAACCTTATCTTTACGCATGGAGAGGCACTGTGAAAATGCAGAGTACCTTGCTAACTGGTTAAGCACCCACCCTAAAGTAAAAAAAGTCATTTATCCAGGTTTAACCAGCTATCCTCAATACCAATTGGCTAAACAGCAAATGCAAGGTTTTGGTGGTATGATTTCCATGGTCATTGACGGGGGATTAGAAGATGCTAAACGCTTTTTGTCGCGATGCGAACTTTTTACTCTAGCAGAGAGCCTAGGTGGCGTAGAAAGCCTTATTGAACATCCAGCCATTATGACTCATGCCTCCATTCCTCCCGAGCAACGAAAAGCATTGGGAATAGAAGACGGTTTTATTCGACTGTCAGTAGGAATTGAACATGTGGAAGATCTGCAAGCTGATTTAAATCATGCATTAATGGCATAAATTTTAATTACTGGGAGCAACGCATTCCAGAAAATACAGGAAAAACCATGGATACATTACAATCTATTATTGAACAAGCATTCGAACAACGGCAAACTCTAACCAGTCAGACCGCTTCTCCTGAGTTAATTGCTGCAGTTAATGAAGTATTGGCTTGTCTTGATAGTGGTCAATACCGTGTTGCTGAGAAAATAAATGAGCAATGGATCGTGCATCAATGGATTAAAAAAGCAGTGCTTTTATCTTTTAAACTTTTCCCAAATCAAATCATTGATGCGGGATTTTGCCAATTTTACGATAAAGTTCCCCTTAAATTTACTGGTTATACTGAAGAGCAATTGCAACAAACTGGCATACGAATTGTGCCTCATGCAATGGTACGTAAAGGAGCTTTTATTGCCAAAAACAGTATTTTGATGCCCTCCTATGTCAATATTGGTGCTTATATTGATGAAGGCGTTATGGTAGATACCTGGGCAACCGTTGGTTCTTGTGCACAAATTGGTAAGAATGTCCATCTGTCAGGAGGCGTTGGCATTGGCGGAGTACTAGAGCCTTTACAGGCAAATCCTACGATTATTGAGGATAACTGCTTTATTGGTGCTCGTTCAGAGGTTGTTGAGGGAGTCATTGTAGAGCGCAACTCCGTTTTATCCATGGGTGTTTATCTAGGACAAAGCACTAAAATATATAATCGCCTCACTGGAGAAATAACTTACGGAAGAGTTCCGGCCGGATCTGTCGTTGTTTCTGGTACATTACCCAATGAAGATAAAAGCCACAGCTTATATTGTGCTGTTATTGTAAAACAGGTTGATGAGCAGACCCGAGCCAAAGTAAGTATCAATGAACTATTAAGAGCCAATTGATATGAATATGCTCACAGACCTATTGGCCAAACTAATTAGCTACCCTTCAATTAGCCCAGAAGATGCTGGCTGCCAAGAATTCATGATTGAGTTTTTACAGGCAGCGGGATTTCATTGTGAGCGGATGAATCAGGCTCCTGTTTCCAATTTTTTTGCCATTTATGGCCATACAGGACCTTTACTGGTTTTTGCTGGGCATACCGATGTTGTGCCCCTCGGTGATCCGGATAAATGGCTCACCGAGCCTTTTACCCTGGAAGAAAAAAATGGATTACTTTATGGCCGTGGTACAGCAGACATGAAAGGGAGTCTTGCTTGTATGTTGCATATGGCCAAGCGCTTTATTCAAGCTTATCCTGATTTTCCTGGCCGCTTAGGCTTTTTGATTACTAGTGGCGAGGAAGGCGACCATTATGATCTGGGAACCCCTTATGTTATGCAACAGCTTGCACAACAAAATATTCATATTGACTACTGTATTGTGGGCGAACCTTCCAGTACAAAACAAACTGGCGATGTAATTAAAATTGGCAGACGTGGTTCTTTAAACGCCAAAATTCGCATACAAGGCAAACAAGGCCATGTAGCTTATCCTCATTTAGCAATCAATCCTATCCATACCATAAGCCCTGCCCTAGCAAAGCTAACCTCAATAGAATGGGATAAGGGCAACACCTATTTTCCACCAACTTCCATGCAAATTACTGGTTTAAACGCTGGTGGGCATGCTTCGAATATAATTCCTGGCGAATTGAGTTTACAATTAAACTTTCGTTATTCCACCGAACATAGCCACGAAGAATTAATGGAAAAGGTCACTTCCATCTTTAGTGAATTTCAACTCCACCCTCACATTGATTGGCGATTAAGTGGAAAACCTTTCTTGACCGCTCAGGGTAACTTATTGGAATGCGCTGTATCAGCAATTAACGAAATATCTCAAATAAAACCAGAGCTCTCGACAAGCGGCGGAACATCTGATGGGCGTTTTATTGCCCCTTATGGAGTAGAGGTTATTGAGCTAGGACCTGTCAATGCCACGATTCACCAGGTAAACGAATGTATTTCTTTACAGGATTTACAACAATTAGAAGTTCAGTACTTTTCAATTTGTGAAAAACTATTACTTAAAGCGAAGTAGATCTATACTAATTGTAAAGGTAACTGCCTTTAATTAAGTTACTTTTCATCTCAAACATTATAGGGAGATAAATGATGAATGGTTGCAAATTAAGTCCTTGTGCATTAGGTCTATCATTTGGATTGCTATGGGGCATATCAATACTAATAATGGGTCTAGTCGCTACCTATTATGCGTATGGACATGATTTTGTTATTTCTATGGGCTCTTTATATCCTGGATATACGCCTTCAATCAAAGGTAGTTTCTTAGGTGCCCTTATAGGTTTTCTTGACGCATTTATAATGGGCTTTATTATTGCCTGGCTTTACAACCGTTTTAACTGTTGCAAATGCACTTGCTGCGCGCAACCTGAAGAAAAGCCTGTAATAAGAGAAAGAAAAGTAAGAGCAAAAACAAAAGAATAATTCCGTACTCTGCCATCGTCTTTGCTGTGCTGAATTTGCAAAGACGAATGGATAGAGTTTGCTCTCACTCGCTCCAAAAAGATAATCTTTGCCCTATTGATAGCCTATTTGTTCTTCCATAGTATTCTCTAAAGTTATGGCTGAATTAGCATGCGACTTAGGAGTAGACATCAATCCTATACTACTCAATGTTTGAGCTGAATAATTTTGCTTACGTTGCTCCGCCGGGATCACTTTGAAAAGATCCGCGTATTTTTCAGAAAAATTAAACTGTTGTTTTTTTATGGCCTCCGCTAATAACTGCAATGCGTCTATGCCTTCTTCATCTGGTAATGCTTCCAAGTGTTTTACAGAAACCCTGATTGTAGTATATCCATATTTTGACAATAGTTTGTTTTGAAATTGGTCGATTAGTTTTTGGTGTGGCGAATCATGAAAAGGGCCATCAATTTCTACAACTATCCTATCAAGGCATGCATCCACTACAAAACAGAATAATAATTGCTCTTCTTCTAAAGGAGATGAGAGATAAGCATTAATTTGAGCGGTAATATTATGCTGCGTTTTTGAAGCACGTGAATCCAACAATAATTGCTTAACCAAGGGCTTATCAAAAGCACTATAGCATATCAGCCCTGGACAAAATAAACTAAAATAATAAAATGCTGAAAGCAATTGCCTTAATTCCTCTACGGATTGAGGACTATATTTTTCTGAGTATTTTCTAAGCAAATTACGAATTAAACATTTCAAAGCAAAATTAGGCACCATTTCAAGACGCGCTAAAGCCCATAAGCACTCAGGAATTATATGAACATCAATTTTTGCTTGATTCCATTGTAAAGCTGAGAATATTTTTTTTTGCAAGCTATCTGATAGAAGAGGCCAAGTAAATCCTAAATGAACCAAAATTCGTAAGCTTTCTACCATGTCGAAAGGGGTCATTTCAACAATATGTATGGTTAAACTAGTAACTAATTGATTTGTTAAAACGATATTCAATTGTTCACTCGTCAATCCTAAACCAACTAGCGCAGCAAAGCTGTTAAGCAGTTGCTGGTGATTCATCTCTCCTACATTATTACTTAGTTGCTCCAATAATAATTTTTGCAAATTCCAGGGTAATTTCTCCCATTTGACGTTTAAACGAAAGAAAGACCAGACACACTGACTGAGATCCAATGTATTCAAATTTTTTGATTTATTTTCAATCGCTATAATTAACTGAGCTCTTAAAAAATATGACAAGCTATTCCAAGAAGGAAATAAATATACTAGAGCCCATAAAGTGTTCGCTAGTCCTCGAGGTTCCATTTGGATAATATGTTTTTCCAAGGCTTTTAAAATAGGCTGCTCAAATTTTTTAAAATGAAAATTAAAATGTCTTTTTTTTAAAACAGCTAAACTATGCACAACTGTCGCAACCAAATGTGATGCATCAGAAGATAAAATAGTAATTAACAGCTCATAATTAAAATGATGAACAGGCTTTTCTTTAACTCCATACAAAAATTTATGACATTTTTCCCATTCTTCATCCTTTATTAAGCGAAGCAATTCATCCTTAGTCATTATTTTCCCTGTTAAAGAACATAAAACATTATGGTTTTACCTTATTCTTAAATGCAATCGCATTTTCAAATTTAAGTAAAACCAAAGGATTTATAGAGCTGTTAAGTCTTTTATTGCTTTCCACTTGAACTACTCCCCGTAGCTTGGCCACGGGGGTTTGGAGAGTGAAAAAAAATGAGGGATTATTGGTTTTTCACCTTAGTCTGAGGGCTATAAGTGAATAATAACGATTAAGCAATTAGTTCACTACATGCCATGAGCCATCAGGTTGACGGCAAGCACTACCTCGAATAATTTGAGTTTTACCATCAATCCATGCTTTGGTTACATATTCGCGGCATGGTAAACGCTCGTGATAATAAGTTCTGGTAGGCTGTACAGTATAACGGTATCCAGTATCAGGGTTCGACCAAACAACTGCTCTACCAGTAGGGGCAGTTTCTAAAGCTCTTTGCATTTCCATGCGGTCCACTTTATCCATACTCTTACCAATTTGTCCACCGAGAAAAGCACCTACCAAAGCACCGCCCGCTGCGGCAGCAACTTTGCCTGAACCACCACCAAACTGACTACCCAGTAATCCACCAATTACACCACCCGAAATAGTGCCCACGCCCTCATTAGTTATTTCGGCACAGCCAACTAACAACAAAGATAAAGATAAGGAGGCAACAGTTAACTTTTTCATGTTTATCACCAGATTTTGAGGTTGTAAAAATTCTGTTCATTCTAGCACCAGGATACTTCGGGATCCATACTTTTTCAGCCGGAATATTATGAATGTCTGACTCGTTCTGAAATTTGGCAAAGTAGCTCATACCCAGAAGTTCCTGCTGCCTTGGCAATACGCTCCACTAAGACGTGTGCTCCCCAAAGCTCAACCGCGGCTCCTGGTTGTACTTCCGGATGATCAGTCAAGTCCACTGCAAGCATGTCCATTGAAACTCTGCCCACCACCGGGACTTCTTTTCCTTGAACCCAAACTGGGGTATTTGCTGCAATGTGGCGAGGATAACCATCGCCATAACCTGCAGCGACTATCCCAATTCGCGATGATTTTTCACTTTGCCAAGTGCCGCTGTATCCTACTTTGGCAAAAGGAGGATTGTTATGGATAGCACTTATTGCCGAAACAAAACGCATCACTGGGACTAATCCGAGATCTAGGGCGGTTTGATTAGCAAAAGGAGATACGCCATAAAGCATAATTCCTGGCCGAACTATATCTCCGTGTGTTTGAGGGAAAGTAATAATTGCTGCGGAATTAGCCATACTGCGTTGAGTAAATCCGGCTATATCAATTGATTCAAATAAGGTAATTTGCTGAAGATTTTCTATACGTTCAGGCTCATCGGCACAAGCCATATGGGTCATTAATCCTATGTCTTTATTGACCCAATTACAACTTTGCAAAGCATTCATAACATCTTGTAGCTCATCGGGTTTAAAACCTAATCGATGCATGCCAGTATTCACTTTTACCCATAGTTTAACAGGACTTTCCAAAGGTGTATCCAAAAGCCAACGTAGTTGATGTGGTTGGTGAATGACACAACCGAACTGATATTGAGCAACTGCTTTAAATTCATCCGGACTAAATACGCCTTGAAAAAGGATACAAGGAGTACGGCTACCGATTTTACGAATCACCATTGCTTCTTCAAGACAGGCTACACCAAATGCATCGACCTGCCCCTCCAAAGTTGGAGCTACAGCATGTATACCACAACCATAGGCATTAGCCTTAACCATAGCGATAATTTTTTTCCCTGGAGCAAATCGCCTTATTTGCGCCAGGTTGTGTAGTAAGGCACTGGGTTCTATTACTAATCGGGTTGGTCTGGACACTAATCTACCCCTTGATAACCACTAAATGCCAAATCTTCAAAACGGGTGTACTTCCCAATAAAAGCAACCCTTACTTTACCTATAGGACCATTTCTTTGCTTGGCAACAATAATTTCGGCTACCCCTTTATCTGGGCTATCCTCATAATAAACCTCGTCCCGATAAATAAAACAAATCAAGTCAGCGTCTTGCTCGATTGCTCCAGATTCCCTTAAATCTGACATTACTGGGCGTTTGTCTGCACGTTGCTCAAGGCTTCGGTTTAACTGGGACAAGGCTATCACCGGTACTTGCAATTCTTTGGCAAGGGATTTTAAGCTGCGTGAGATCTCTGAAATTTCTGCCGTACGATTTTCTGCATTAAAACCAGGAACTTTCATCAGCTGTAAATAGTCCACTACAATCAACCCTAATGAACCATGCTCTTTAGCCAAACGCCTGGAACGAGCACGCATTTCTGACGGACTTAATGCCGGAGTATCATCAATAAACAATGGCGCTTCAGATAACATATGCACCGCAGAGGTTACTCGTGGCCAATCATCATCATCCAATTTACCGGTTCTAATTTTATGCTGATCTATACGCCCTAAAGAAGACATCATCCTCATCGCCAAAGAATCCGCGGGCATTTCCATTGAATAAACCAGTACTGGTTTACCTGATTTAATAGCCGCATGCTCCGCCATGTTCATAACTAACGTGGTTTTCCCCATGGAGGGACGACCAGCGACAATGACTAAATCAGAAGGTTGTAGTCCGGAGGTCATTTCATCCAAATCACTCAGGCCAGTAGCTAGCCCAGTAATTGCATCGCCACTATGATAAAGCGCATCGATTTTTTCTACTGTACGAACTAAAATCGATTTAATGTTTTCAGGGCCACCATCGCCCCCAGTTTGTTCGCCTATAGCAAAAACTTTGGTTTCTGCCATATCTAATAATTCGGGCACTTCTCGTCCATTGGGACTATAAGCTGCATCTGCAATTTCTGTTGCTACTGTAATCAGTTGCCTTTGTACTGATTTTTCCCGGACAATATCGGCATAAGCACTGACGTTTGCCACACTGGGCGTATTATTAGCTAATTCAAATAAATAAGCTTCTCCACCTGCATCATCCAACTCATTATGAGACTTTAAGGTGTCAAGTAGTGTCACCACATCAAAGGGTTGTTCTTTTTTTGCTAGAGCAGAAATAGCCCGAAATAAAATACGATGCTCAGTACGATAAAAATCCGTCTCACATAATTTAGTACTGATTTTATCCCAAACCTGATTGTCCAGCATTAAACCACCAACAATAGCTTGCTCTGCTTCTGCTGAGTGAGGCGGCCTTTTTAATGGATCGATTGTTGTCTTTTTTGGAGTTTTTAGATCAAGCATTTTTAACCAGGGGATATGAAACCAAAAGTATTGTAATAAGGTTTTGCAAAGATGTCATTAGAATGGCAGAAAAAGATACTCACCTGGCAAAATTCAGTGAATAGCCCCCGCGGTCGATGCCGCAGGGATTCTATAATTATCGCTTAAATTGATCTTACTTAACCCAAGTTTGCGTACGGCCTAACATAGAAATACCGACATAACCTCTAACCAGTAACTTATTGCCATTTTGGGTAATTTTAACTTTGTAAATTTTACCAGATTTAGGATCGAGAATAGAGCCGCCACCCCACTCATTATCTCCCTCTTTCTTTAAGCCCCACATAAAGCGTAAACCTTGTACTTTTTTGCCTTTGAAAGCACCTGGGCATTTTTCGCACATACCAGTATCACCTGGTTGAGGAT
>CAZTYT010000047.1:0-11275 GCA_964618245.1 uncultured Legionella sp.
ACAGATTCTTATAAAGTTATTGCTGATGATGGTTCTCTTTCTCATATTTTGATAAGCTTTAGCTTTCATTTCCAAATGATAATCCTATGGATTCCAAGACTGCAATACTAACCGTTAGCCAATTAAACCGCCAAGTAAAAAGTTACCTGGAAAATGAGCTAGGAATTGTGCATGTTGAAGGCGAAATTTCCAATTTCAGCAAACCAAGTTCTGGTCATTTTTATTTCACATTGAAAGATACTGGCGCACAAATACGTTGCGTTTTTTTTAAAAATCGTCATTTTGGTTCCATTGCTTCCAAGTTAGGGGATGGGCAGCATATTGTTGCCAGTGGCAGATTAAGCTTGTATGAGGCGCGTGGTGATTATCAATTAATAGTGGAACAAGTAACAGAAGCAGGCCTTGGTGCGCTTTATCAGCGTTTTGAAGAGCTAAAAAATAAATTGGCTGCTGAAGGACTATTTCATCCGCAAAACAAAAAGCCACTTCCTACGATGCCCAGCACTATCGGAATCATTACCTCCCCTACTGGAGCGGCCATTCGCGATATTTTATCCACCCTGGCACGGCGTTTTCCGCTGGCGAATGTCCTTATTTATCCCAGTGAAGTGCAAGGAGCAAATGCGGCTCCTCTGTTAATAAAAGCCTTACAACGCGCCAATACAGATAAAAAATGCGATGTTTTAATCCTTGCTCGTGGCGGTGGGAGCATTGAAGACTTGTGGGCATTTAATGATGAACAGTTAGCACGACAAATTGCTGCCAGCGCAATCCCAGTGATTTCTGGTGTTGGTCATGAAACTGATTTTACGATTGCGGATTTCGTAGCTGATTATCGCGCTGAAACACCAACAGCTGCAGCCACTGTTGCCACTCCTGATTGCCTGGAATTAAAGAAGCTTTTAGCTCATTCCTTATTACGTTTACAAGACGCTATTTATCGTTTATTACAAAAAAAACAAATCCGATTACAGCATGTAATGGAGAAAATAGCCTCACCGCAAAAAGCAATTGCCAGCTATTGGCAATGCATTGATTATTTAGAGCGGCAACTCATTACCCATATGTGCGCGTTGCTTAAAAACAAACAACATCAATTACAATTATGCTCCCATCAATTACAAGTACAAAACCCACAAACACAAATCAAACAAACCGGAGTTTTATTACAGCGGTTAACAACAGAACTGATCCAGTTTATGCAAGTCAGGTTAAACCAGCTCAAATATCAACTTGGTAGTCAATTATCGACTTTAAACGCGGTAAGTCCTTTAGCAACCCTGGAAAGAGGTTATGCGATTGCTACGCATCAAGATAAGGTACTTTTTTCCAGTGAGCAGGTCAGCATTGGTGATACTATTGAAGTTCGTCTTGCTCGAGGTAAACTACGCTGTGAGGTAAGGGAAACTGTTAGTAAGTAGTAAATAATAGGATCCCTATTGTTGGGCCTTGGCCCAACAAACGATGCTCAAACCTATATCAATCAGGATTTTTATGCTAGACGAACTAACCAATAGCCTTAACTTGATCATTGCCCAAACACAAAACAATAGCACAATACTGGGTATTATTTTACTTATCTTATGGGGATGTTTTTTTCTTACCCTCATCGATAGAAAGATACTATTATTAGGCATAATTCCACGGCATATCCGCGGGCTACCAGGAATTATTTTTGCCCCTTTTTTACATGCAAATTTTAATCATTTATTTTTTAACTGCATTCCCTTAATTGTTTTAAGTAATTTTATTCTGATTAATGGCCTGGATTATTATCTTCTGGTTACATTTTTGATTACGGTTTTAAGTGGTGTTGCCACTTGGTGCTTTGCCAAACCTGGGGTACATGTCGGTGCTAGCGGGGTAGTAACAGGGTATTGGGGATTTTTGGTCAGTAATATTTATCAAAGTGGAACATTGACGGCTTATATTTTAGGTATTATTAGCCTTTACTATTTTGCGGGAATATTTTTTGGTATTTTCCCCAAGGAAAAGGGTGTATCCTGGGAAGCTCATTTGTTTGGCTTGCTTGCAGGTTTAGCTACCAGCTACATTTTAGAGCTGCTGTATAGCATATAAACCCAGCTACACTTGCTTGGAACTCTATGCTATTCTAAAAATAATAATTAATTGAGAAAATAAATGATATCACTCCGAACGCTTTTATTTGCCAGTCTTTTTAGCAGCAGTTTGTTAATCTCACCTGTTGCCGCAGCTAAAAAAGCAGATAATGGCTGCTGCAGCCAAATGGGAGGACCGAGTTACTGTGATACATCTGCCGGACGTATGGTTTGTAGAAATGGGTTCTATTCTACTTGTTATTGCACGCCGCATGCAGTGATGGACTTGCAGTTACTTAGAGGTTGTTGCTTATGGCGAGGTGGGGTACACCCTCCTTCAGTGACCGATCCTACTAATTTAATCGTTTGTAATGATGGCACTGTTTCTGAAGAGTGTAGTCTGGGAAATCCTGTGCAACGAGTTGCCGCTTGGTAGGATGATGGTGCTTTTGTCGGGCCAAGGCCCGACCTACACGTGTCTATGCAGCGCTAACCCCAACTGCTGAATATCTTTCAGGCATGGTTTCCTGAACTGGATTTTTAGCCAATTGCTCGCTAAATCCAATTGCGCAAAAAATCATCAAAAGACTGCCTGCTGTTGAAAAACACAAGATGGTGTCAGAAATAGATCCAAACATGAAAGAAACTAACAAGCCTATTAGCATGTGCTTGGTTTCTTCATTATCTAATTTCCAAACAGAAACAAAGAGACATCCCATAAATCCAATCAAAAGGATCAAACCAATTATACCCTGCTCCGTTAAGGTAAACCAATATTGACTATGTGGATCATTAAGTACAGGATCCCAGGCAGGAATGGGTTGTTCTTGTGAAAAACGATGTTTAAAATTTCCAGTACCAATACCGATAATTGGATGTTGTTTAAATAAAGAGCGGGCATATTGATGAAATTGAACCCTAAACCCTAGAGAAGTATTTTCCTGATGTTGCTGCAAAAATTTAATATCACTAATCAGGGCAGCTGTCCTAACTTTCATCAAAGGGCTTACACTATAAATTATCCCCATAAAACTGGCTAATAAAAAGAATCCAATTACTGCCTTTTTAAAAGATAACTTTTGGATAATTAATAAGGAGATTAACAAGCCATACATGAAATACCCTGTTCTTCCTGTGTTGTAGAAAAAGATTTGATAACTACCGACAAGAATCATTAACAAGTAATATGCACGTTGCCATTTTCCAATATTGGGTCGAAAACACATTAATGCCGCAAAATAAATAGCCAGATCTACCATATAACCCGTTGCAATATGATTATGAAATACTTCACCACTATCTTCTGGGTTATTAATCATAATCAGACCTTTTTGCTTTAGGATTGAGAGCACACAGGTTAATAACATGACTGCAAAATAAACATTAAAAGACCACTTTCTGGTCGAAGGATGGATAAAACCAACTGCAAGTATAGGCAAATAAATCAGCTTGGAGTATTTATCGATGACACTCAATCTCATCGAAAAAGGAGCATCTGACCATAAGCTGGCAATAACGATATAGGCAAAAAAAAGTACTGCTGCACGTCCCCATAAGGTATTAAATGCGCTTCCTAACTGTTTTCGATAATAAGGAGTAAGCAAAACAGCCGCCAGACTTAAAACAGCCATGATGGATTTAATACTGGGACTAATAGGAACAAAAATTACAAATAAAACAATAAAAAATGGGGCTATTAGAATGCTTTTTTCTTCTAAAAAGTTTTTGTTCACAGTGTGAATCCTCTTTTATTTTCGCTAACTAGGGCAGTTGCTCAATATTATAATCTTGATAAAGTTGCTTAATACCGCGGTAAAAGGCACCCTGCGCGCTATAAGCTGCAAATAAAAATCCTAATTTACCATCTAAAAATCCACGCTGTAGTATATAACATCTAAAAAACATCCAGGAAGAGCTCACTAAAGTTTTTATAAAACCTGCTCCTCTTTTTCTATTCATATATGTTTTTGCACTATAAGAGGAATATCGATTTAACTTATAAAGCATATGGCTTACATCAATGAAGGAATGATGCATAATGGCATGTTTAAGTTTACCTAGCTTGGCTCCTGCGGGCAAAACTATTTTTTCATGCACAATATCCTTACTAAAGTAAGCTCCTTCGCGTTTAAAAAGCCGAGCATGCCGCTTGGGGCTATAAGAATATTTTAATGGCTGATTATAAAAATTCATACGAATAGCGATGCGGTAAGCATCAGCAGAGTCGGATGCTATGGCTTTGAGAATTTCATGTTGCAACTCAGGACTAACTGCTTCATCTGCATCAAGATTTAATACCCAGTCGCTTGTGGCTTTTGCTAAAGCACGCTGCTTTTGCACCCCATAACCTTGCCAGTCTGTAGAAAATACATGAGGAGTATATTCCTTAGCGATAGCAATAGTGTTATCACTACTCCCTGAATCTAACACTATCACTTCGTCAGCAAATTTTACCGATTCTAAACATCTTCTAATATTGGGTTCTTCATTTTTAGCTATTATTATTACGGACAATGCCATTTAAACAACACCCTCTCTATGATCATGGCTTTCAAAATGCAATTTACCATCTTTCACTATCAAATTGACATGGCCTCCATGCATTAGCTTACCAAATAACAGTTCGTCAGCAAGCGGCTTCTTAATATTTTCTTGAATCAATCTAGCCATTGGCCTGGCCCCCATGACCTTATCATAGCCATGCTCAATTAACCATTCACGTGCAGTTTTATCAACACTAAAGGTAACGCCCTTGTGGCTCAACTGCTCATCCAATTCCATAATAAACTTATCAACTACCAATCCAATCGTAGCTGCATCTAATGGTGCAAAATTAATGATTGCGTCTAAGCGATTTCTAAATTCAGGACTAAATTGTTTCTTAATCACTTCCAGCCCATCATTACTATTGTCTTGCAAAGAGAAACCAATCGAATTTCGCACGAGCTCGCTGGCTCCTGCATTTGATGTCATCACTAAAATAACATGTCTAAAATCAGCATGACGACCATTCGTATCAGTCAAGGTACCATGATCCATAATCTGTAAGAGCAAATTAAAGACATCTGGATGCGCTTTCTCAATTTCATCAAGCAAAAGAACAGCATGTGGATTTTTAGTGACTGCTTCTGTCAATAAACCGCCTTGATCATACCCTACATAGCCAGGAGGCGCACCTATTAAACGCGAAACAGTATGTTTTTCCATGTATTCGGACATATCAAAACGTAGTAACTCAATTCCTAGCACATTCGCAAGCTGCCTGGTAACCTCTGTTTTTCCTACACCAGTTGGCCCTGCAAATAAGAAGCAACCCACAGGTTTTTGAGGTTCTCTTAATCCTGAACGACCTAATTTAATGGCGGAAGCCAAAGCGGTAATTGCTTGATCCTGTCCGTAGACGAGTAATTTTAAATCACGTTCCAGATTACGCAAGGTATCTTTGTCTCGGGCAGAAACCTTTTTGATAGGAATGCGGGCAATTTTTGCCACTACACTCTCAATTTCAGTAACACTAATTATTTTTTTACGTTTACTTGCTGTTAATAAATTTTGATAAGCCCCAGCTTCATCAACCACATCAATGGCTTTATCAGGTAAAAAGCGGTCATTGATATATTTAGCTGATAATTCAGCCGCTGCTTTAAGTGCTGGAATAGTGAATTTCACGCCATGATGCTCTTCTAATCGCCCTTTTAGTCCTTTTAAAATTTCAAAAGTTTCATCAATAGATGGTTCAGGGATATCTATTTTTTGAAAACGCCTTGCCAAGGCTCTGTCTTTCTCAAAAATACCACGATACTCTTGGTAAGTAGTTGATCCAATGCACTTAAGTTCGCCATTTGCTAATAGTGGTTTAATCAAGTTAGAGGCGTCCATTACTCCACCAGAAGCAGCCCCTGCTCCAATGATGGTATGAATCTCATCAATAAATAAAACAGCGCCTTCTTGTTGACTCAATTGTTTTAAGACGGCTTTTAAGCGTTTCTCAAAGTCACCACGATATTTTGTACCCGCAAGCAGAGCCCCCAAATCGAGAGAATAAACAACACAATCTTTAATTGCCTCAGGTATTTCTCCATCGACAATACGTCGTGCAAGTCCCTCAGCAATAGCAGTTTTTCCTACCCCTGCCTCACCAACCAGTAAGGGATTATTTTTTCTGCGGCGACAGAGTACTTGAATAGTACGTTGAATTTCTTCATGCCGTCCAATTAAAGGATCTATTTTGCCTTGTTTTGCTCGTCGATTGAGATTAGTGCAATAAGCCTCTAAAGGCGATTCATTGCCTTCAGACATCCCCATGTCTTCATCCATGGAGGAATTCATGCTTTCCTGCATATCATTATTTTGATACTTGGATACACCATGAGAAATGTAATTAATCACATCCAATCGAGTGATATTTTCACGTCGCAAAAAATAAACTGCTTGGCTTTCTTGCTCACTAAAAATTGCAGCGAGGACGTTTGCTCCAGTGACCTCAGTCTTTCCTGCTGATTGCACATGAAAAACAGCGCGTTGCAGAACCCGTTGAAAACCTAAAGTAGGTTGAGTTTCTCGGTCTAATTCATCTTCGGGGATCCGAGGGGTGGTTTCATCAATAAATTCAATTAAATCACGACGTAAAGCATCAATATTAGCATCGCAGGCTTGTAAAACATTACCAGCAGAAGGATTATCAAGCAATGACAATAGTAAGTGTTCGACAGTCATAAACTCATGTCGTTTTTCTTTTGCCTCTTTAAAGGCAAGATTTAAGGTGAATTCAAGTTCTTTATTTAACATTGTCGTTGCTCCTCTTCAGCTCACAACAAAATTATTCTGGTTCCATACTTGATAACAATGGGTGTTGATTCATTCTGGCATATTCATTAACCATTGCTACCTTAGTTTCAGCTATATCTCGCGTAAATACACCACAAACGCCTTTTCCTTGATTGTGAACCTGTAACATCACCTGTATCGCAGTTTCCTCATTTAAATGAAAAAAATGTTTTAGTACATCTACTACAAAATCCATTGGTGTATAATCATCGTTGAGCAATACCACTTTGTATTTCCTGGGCACTTTATTTTCAGTGCGTACTTCCGGTTCAGTGACTTGCTGTCTTACTATTTCTTCCAGATTCAGCCCGCTCATAACATACAACCCTCTTACTATTTTTATAGACTCCCTATACACATTTGGCCAGTAAAAACAACTATTTTTAGCGAAAAAAAAGGTCTTTGAAAAAATCAAAACCATTTTGGTTAGATTGAACTCATAAGAATGGGTAGTCTTTGCTCTAAATGAGATCTTTACCAGTTGCTGGTTAGAGTATAGGTTGAGCCTTGGCCCAACACTCTCTTGAAATATAAGTTTTGAGAACTAAATTGTTGGGTCAAGACCCAACAATTTACACGATTAAACAGGCTAAATTACATGTGTTTAATCATTTCATCAGCAAAACCTGAGCTACTCACTAAGGTTGCTCCTTGCATGCCACGCTCAAAATCATAAGTAACAGTCTTGGCTTCAATAGCACCTTCCATCCCTTTAATGATTAGATCGGCTGCTTCAACCCAACCCATGTGACGTAACATCATTTCGGCAGAGAGGATAATAGAACCAGGATTTACTTTATCCTGACCAGCATATTTTGGTGCAGTTCCGTGAGTTGCTTCGAACACAGCAACTTCATCGCTAAGGTTAGCACCAGGAGCAATACCAATTCCCCCTACTTGCGCAGCTAAAGCATCAGAAATGTAATCACCATTTAAATTTAAAGTAGCAATTACACTATAATCTTCAGGTCTCAAAAGAATTTGCTGTAAAAAAGCATCAGCTATCACATCATTAATAATGATTTCATTACCAGTTTTAGGGTTCTTAAATGATAACCATGGGCCACCTTGATATTCTTTAGCACCAAAAAGTTCACGTGCGACTTCATAACCCCAATCTTTAAACGCTCCCTCGGTAAACTTCATAATGTTTCCTTTATGAACGAGAGTTACCACTTTTTTATCATTATCTATAGCGTATTGGATAGCTGCTTTGACTAAACGCGTTGTTCCTTCTTTGGAAACAGGTTTAATGCCAATACCGCAATGTTCAGGGAAACGAATCTTTTTAACGCCCATTTCATTTCGTAAAAACTGAATGACTTTTTTAGCTTCAGCAGTATCTGCTTTCCACTCAATACCGGCATAAATATCTTCTGAATTTTCCCTAAAAATAACCATATCAGTTTTCCAAGGCTCTTTTACCGGACTTGGAACACCCGTGAAATAACGAATTGGACGCAAACAAGTAAATAAATCGAGATCTTGACGTATAGCGACGTTTAATGAGCGAATACCGCCACCAACAGGAGTAGTCAAAGGACCTTTAATAGAAACAACGTATTTTTTTAACGCTTCTAAAGTTTCTTGGGGTAACCATTGATCTGAACCATAGACTTTAGTTGCTTTTTCACCCGCATAGACTTCCATCCAGGAAATTTTTCTTTTATCACCGTAAGCTTTTTTTACTGCAGCATCGACTACTTTAATCATAGGTGGAGTTACATCGACACCAATACCATCGCCTTCAATAAAAGGAATAATCGGATTATTAGGGACACGAAGAGATTTATCAGCAGCAACTGTAATAGCTTCGCCTTGAGCAGGCACTTTGATTTTATCGTAGGTCATTGACTACTCCGTAAATTTGAGAGAGATCAATCATAGCATGCGATAAGTGCCCTTTCTACAACATCAACACGAAATGTAAATAGAATTTTAAGCGTGTTGTAGCATTTTGATTTGTTCAAACAATTGATCATAGCCGGCTTCTACATTCACATAATCACGTTTGGCAAGGTAAATAGAGAGTGAGCCGTCATCAGTAGCCGTTTTTTTCTGCAAAACACCATTATATCCCTGGCTCTTTAAACGAAGAAAATCACCTATTTTAGTTACCAGATAAAAGTTACGGTAATAATTTCTGGGTAACATGTGCACTGCCTGCGCATCACTCTCTAAAGAATTTCCAGGTAAATAGTCTTTAAGCGAGTAAGAAGAATTATTGTGCACGGCGACTACTTTGCCTTTAGGCAATAATCGTTTGATTTTGTCCGCAAGTTTTTTTACTTCTTGATGAGCTTCTGGAGTATATTGGCTCAGTGTGCTTAGAGTTTTTTTAATTCCAGCGTCGGTAAAAATACGATTTGGATCAAATTCATAACGCTGATTATTTAAATGAAATACAATATTACGTCCACCAGAATGAATGAGCGTAATTAGACTTCCGCCTTGTTTTCTAATAACCTCCTGAGCCGCTTTTAAAGCGGTTTGTTCATTATGATGAACATGCACGAAAGTTTTGCCTTTGCCAATAATATGATTAATTTCAACCTTTTCATTGCCCACCATGAC
Source organism: uncultured Legionella sp. (assembly GCA_964618245.1). Classification (GTDB taxonomy): domain Bacteria; phylum Pseudomonadota; class Gammaproteobacteria; order Legionellales; family Legionellaceae; genus Legionella. The sequence goes on from CAZTYT010000047.1 coordinate 9,462, forward strand.
AATATGGTTCATAGCATAGGTAAAATGGCAGAAAAACAATGAGACAAATAAACAATATTTCATGAATAAGGCTCACTATTAATTATAAATTTGCCAGCATTGTATAAGAATTGAGCTATTAAAACAACCTATATAGACTTGAGCTATCAATTAATTTGTAAGTTGAACCTTAGCCCGACAAATAGACTTTGCATTGGTATAAAATTTATTTTATATGGAATTTACGAAATGTCGGGCCAAGGCTCGACCTCGATTGCATAGCCCGACACCCATTTGCATTGTTATATTGCTCAAACAACCAATCCGTTCTACTATTGCAAGCTTTTTTATTAGTTGTTATTTATGTCTGAACTTATTTTATTTAATAAACCTTATGGTGTTGTTTGCCAATTTACTGGTGAAGCGCATGAGCGTACTCTGGCAGAATTCATCCAAAAACCTGGGTTTTATGCTGCTGGGCGTTTGGATAAAAACAGTGAAGGGCTTTTATTATTAACCAATAATGGTGCCTTGCAACATCGACTGACCCATCCCAAATTTAATAAGAAAAAATATTATTGGGTTCAAGTTGAAGGGATTCCAACCCCAACTGATCTTCTTCCTTTACAACAAGGTTTAGTACTCAGGGATATAAAATTTTTACCCGCAGAAGTTCATTTAATTAAAGAGCCAGTACTTTGGGAGCGCAATCCACCCATTCGTTTTCGCCAAAATATTCCTACTTGCTGGCTAGAAATTGTTTTAAGAGAAGGAAAAAATCACCAAATACGCAAAATGACTGCTGCGATTGGGTTTCCCACATTAAGACTTATACGCCATCAGATTGGTGATTGGAGGCTAGAAAATTTACAACCAGGGGACTATAGGTTAATTAAATCAAACAATCCAACTTATTAAAGAGGCTACTTGCAACCGGGATTTGCCCAATTAACGATAAACCAAATGGATCAATAAAGTATCTTCCCCTAGCAAACGAATCCAGGGCCAGGCAAACATACTGATTAAAGCGCTAGTAAAAGGCATTACCAAGTTATAATTAAACCCTAAAAGGAAATCTGTTGTGGAAATGATAGCCTGATATAGAAAACAGAAAAAACCGATTAAAAAGATTTGCTGCATCATCGAAAAAAATTGAAAACGACGTGATTTAGTTGAAGCAATCCAGGTCACCAAAAGCAAAGCAAAAGCATGTTCACCAATCACTGTCGCTAAAAGCACATCCAATAATAAACCGACAAACAGTAAAGTGGTCTGATTAAAATTACCCGGTAAAAAATATTCAATATAGAGAATCAGTAATAAAACCCAAGGTGGTCTAAAATCTGCAATTATCTCTGGCATGGGTAATATGGAAAGCATTAAAGCAATGATAAAGCCCAAAACCAGGCGGAGGCGAAGATTTTTTATCATATGCTCTCCTTGGCATTTAAGCGCTTATTAATTTGGGCGGTTAGTTGTTCTTGTTCTGGATCAGGCCATATTAAAAGCACCAGGCGATTACGATTTAGCAACGCGACTGGGTTAACTTTTACTTTCACAAAATCATCACCAGGGATACTGCTTACCTTTTCCACCCGACCCACAGGGTAACCTTCTGGATACCTTCTATCCAAACCAGAAGTAACTAATAAATCCCCAGGATGAATAGAGGAGGTTTTAGGTAAGTTAATAAGCGATAACTCACCTATATCGTTAGTACCTACCAAAATAGCGCGTTCATCAGTCCGATGATTTCTGACTGGCACTGCACTTTTAGAATCAGAAATAAGCAATACTGTACTTGTCAATGGTCCCACATCCACGATCTGCCCCAT
>CAZTYT010000048.1:0-11268 GCA_964618245.1 uncultured Legionella sp.
CGTATGGTTTGATAATTATAAATTGTTTTAGGAATATTAGGAGGAAACGTTAAGTTTACCTTTGGTGGTGACTGAGCCATTGAGCAAAAGCAAAGCCCTAAAAGATAAAAAAATATAATTTTTTTCACAGTCTGATCCTTCAATTCCCATTGGTAAAACACGGAATTTGATTTTTAGCCTAATGCTAATAATTCAAAAATCAGATGATGGATTAAAGTGTGATGTGAATTGATTGAGATATTTTCCATTTGCGATAATTGTTTTTTTAACTTCGTCATGAGACTAAATCCTTAATTTCCATTAGGCTTTTCCCAGCCAGGGTCAATCCTATAGCAATAGATTAGTTAACGTCAATAAAAATATGCTGATATATTTTACACATCATATCGAACTCATGTTAATTTTTGTGCTAAAATGTAGCCATACATTAGGGGTGCCATTTTAAGGCTGAGAGGATTATCCAACCCTTTGAACCTGATCTCATTCGTCTGAGCGGAGGAAAATGTGTCAATTATTACGCTTTCTGGCCTTATCGCCTTTATTACTTCATTTATTGGTCTATTACCACAAATTATAAAATCATTTAAAACTAAATCGACTGGTGATCTTTCAATGCTCGGATTAGTAAATTACGTAGTTTGCTCGGTGGCATGGATTATTTATGGCAGTGGCTCAGATTCTTTTTTTGTAATTAGTTCCAATGTTATTGGTTTAATTACTTGCTTTTTACTTATTTTTTTAAAAAAACATTATGATGCACGATCTAGTTAATTTAAAAGGATATCGCTCAATTTTATGCCTAAATGGTGACTTACCGGAATTATCATTTTTTAATACCATAAATTTGCCTATCATAGCAGCGGATGGAGCAGCAAACAGTTTGCTTGGCATGGGTATTTCTCCCCAATTAATTATTGGCGACCTAGATTCAGTAAATCCCAGCATTTTGGAAAAGCATGCTTTTTTGCACTTACCCAATCAAAATAGCAATGACTATCAAAAAGCCATGCATCATCTAAAGGACAAGGGTTTATTGCCAGCCATTGTCGTGGGAATAAATGGTGGATATCTCGATCATGTATTAAATAACATCAATATATTTATGGACAGTGATTGTGTTTTATATGCTCCCCCAGTTAAAGGTTTGGTGATAAAAGAAAATTCACGATTTAGTGTTTTACTGCCTGAACAGACGAAAGTTTCATTAATAGGTATCCCTAATGCCGTTGTTTCTTCAGTAGGATTAAAATGGGAACTTAAGCAATCAACTCTTTCTTTTCCTGGAAAAACCTCTTGTTTTAACCGTACCTCATCAACTCAAATTGAGTTAGCTGTTCATGAAGGGGCTGTATTGGTTCTTATTTATGAACAAAATGTTGCAGATGCTGGAAGTACATCGTAAGGTTTAATATTAAATTTAGATCAACATGGATGGATCCCGCGGTCGATATCTGAGAGATGGTTAAATTTTGTGACCATCTCTCAAGCATCAATCACGAGGATTTGTGGTTACTGTAACTGTGCTTCCTCTTTATGCTAGGCTACCAGTGCAGCATTATTTTCAGCTTGTAACTCTTCCAGTGTTTCCTTCAATACAGGTATATTTAAGTTTAATTTCCCTTGAGAATCAATCCATTGCAATTGAGTAATCACATCTCGTGTACGTTGTGCGCCATCGCAAAACGCATGTTTTAAAATTTCTTTTAAGTCTGCATTCTGATATCGAATTTTAGATTTTCCAAATCCAAAAAAACCTTGACGATCTTGAGCTAATCTGGCGGCATAACATGTTCTAAAAGCATTTTCTAACTTCTCTGCACTGATGTTAAGCTCTGGATCAGGCTTATCTTCAGGTTCAGGCTCCACAAAAGAATAAAGGGCATTATATTTCAAATAAAATTCCTTAGCCAAAATCCCATGCACATCCGCCGTTGGATGAATATCATCCCAAAAAGTATACCCTGTGGCTGGCGAAGTCCCATTATGTAACATTTTAAAATCAGGCGATGTCTTATATGGCTGTTTCAGTTTTTCAGGATCTAATCCATAGACTTCGGGGTTGTGGTAAGCTTCAGTAAAAATACTATTCGCATCAAACACATCAAAGGAACAATGAGGAAACATATTTTGTAGTTTTTGACATTCTTCCGCTAATTTTTGATTAAAATACATCACACAATCATGAGCATTTTTCCGGGCTTTCTCACCTTCCTCTCCTTTTTTATTCTGGAAGCGTGGAGTCAATGATAAATCAGGTAAATTAAATAAAACAAAATTGCGATAACCATTTTTAAGTAAAATTTCGACGTTCTTGATTCGCTCTTTAATTGCTCGATCCACTTCGGCTTTTGATGGCTCTGCATTAACTGTAATTAAGTCATTAGCGCCTGACCATTCGATAATTAAAGTTTGAGCTTTATGTTTTTTAGATACTTGATGCTTTTTATCGTATTTTAATAAAGCGTCACGCATTTCCTTCAACGATGCTAAAAAAATTCGGCTAAAAAATCGAATGATATTAGTACTTGGCCACCAAGCGTAATTGTATGCGCTGAGTCCACCTTCATCATAAGAACGAATAAAATCTCGTCCTTCGTATTTCACATACAAATTATTGTCTAAATTATACTCGTAACTTAATTCTTTTTTCAGCCATTTCTTCTTATGAATAACTGCATCAGCTATGTCTTCATTAGAATAATTAAATTTTTTTTTGAGTTCTTTTATTAAAAAATCGTTGGCAAAAAAAGAACTAAGGATATCAGCCCACACATAGCCATTTGTAAATCGGCCTTTGGGAGAAGTTCCATTTAATCCCGTAAGCCATGACATAGGAATACAACCAAGAATATAATCGCTATTTGCTTTACCGCGATCACTTAAACTATCACCCATCATTATCATATGAGAAAACGTTTTTTTCATGATAACTTATCTCCTTATAAGCAAGTATTTACTCACTGACTAAGACACAAGCATAAAATGACAAACTGCTTTCGATTTTATGGTATAGTATTACAAGTAGGCTTTACTTTTTGGCTTCAGTTATTTCGATACAATTCACCACATACACTTGTACTTGTCTAATACTTAATGAGTAATGCAGTAGATTATTAGAATAACTTTATTCAGAACATCTAGATCATTGTGATAGATGAGCGTAAGGTATGCAAGAGGTAATCAAAATATTTACAATTACCCGGCCGGGTTAAAACTGCTCTCTTTATTTAATTTGTCTGCTTCAAATTGGCTCCTATCCATTTGTTTTTTAATTAGAAACAAAAAAGGAATAAAAGTTAAAGCCAATAAAACAGAAAGTTGGTATAAGCCCGTCCAGCCTATAACCATTTGAATAGATGCAGCCACAGGCCCTGAAATGATACGCGGCAGGGTAGACAAGGCAACAAGCATAGAAAATTGCGTGCCGGTGAATTGTTTATTGACTAATCGCATAAATAAAGCAACCAGTGCAGTTGATCCCATTCCAGCAGCAAAGTTATCAAAAAATACAGCAACTGATAAGAGTACTACGCTTTTACCTTTCATTGCCAAAATGACAAATAACACATTTGTTACCGCTTGTAGTAAACCAAAACCGAATAGGGCACGATATAAAGAGTAACGCGTAAGTATAATACCAGCAACTAACCCACCTAATAATATTGAGCCTACCCCTAACATTTTATTAACATAACCGATAGTTTCTAAAGAGAAACCCAAACCCTGAATCAAAAAAGGCATGACAATGCCACTTGTAGTAGTTGTAAACGCTTCACCTAACTTATAACAGAAAATAAAACAAAACAGGAAAAAAATACCTGGACGGCATAATAGATCTTTGATTGGAGCAGCAAATAAACTGATAAGATTTACCTTCTCCTGACAGGGAATGCTGGGCTCTTTGCTCCAGAGAGTAACCAGCATGCCAACTAACATGAATAAACCCATCAGGCGATAAGTGAAGGCCCAACCTAGTTTTTCAGCAAAAACCAAGGCTAAACCACCAGATAATAATAAAGCCAAACGATAGCCAAAAACAGCCAGGGATGCACCTAATGCATGCTCTTTGACAGGTAAATATTCCGTTCGATGTGCATCAATAGCGATATCTTGAGTAGCTGAAAAACAAGCGAGAATTAAGGCTAATAAAGCTAGCAGTGTAGGATCCTGTGCTGGTGTAAACCATGCCATGAGGTTAAAACCAAGTAAGAGTAAACTCTGCATAGTTAAGATCCAGCTTCTTCTTTTGCCCATCGCAAATAAAGAGTAGCGATCCAAAACAGGCCCCCAAAAAATTCGATAAGCATAAGGAAGGCTAATTAAGCTTAAGGTGCCTGTTGCTAAAACAGACATGCCATTGGACGCATACCATGCTTGCAAGGTACTGCTAAGCAAAGCCATGGGTAAACCTGAGGAAAACCCCAAAATGAAAATAATAAACAACCGTTTATTCATTTTGCAAATACCCAAAGCTTAAATAAAAGAATCGCCCTGGGTGTAAATACCCAGGGTGGCAAAAGAATGTATTATGCTGCTTTTTTAACAGAGATTAAATGAATTTTGAAAATTAAGGTTTCATTTGGACCAATAGGACCACCAACACTACGTGAACCATAAGCCAAATCAGCAGGAACATAAATTTCCCAGGTAGAACCAGCAGGCATTAACTGTAATGCTTCTGTCCAACCAGGAATAACTTGAGAAACTTGGAAAGTTGCAGGTTTGCCACTTTTTTGTGTGCTATCAAAAATAGTACCATCAATTAACGTACCAGTGTAATCAACAGTTACAGTATCTGTTTTAGTAGGTTTGGCGCCAGTGCCTTTTTCTAAAATTTTATATTGCAAGCCGCTTGGTAAAACAACCACACCTTCTTTCGCTTTATTGCTAGTTAAAAACGCTTCGCCTTTTGCTTTGTTTTCATCTGCTTTTTTATTAAATTCAGCGCTACGTTTTGCCATTAAATCTTTTTGAAATTTGTTAAGTACATCTTTCATTTGTTGTTCAGTTAAAAGCAAAGGCCCCCCGGACATGCCATCTTGCATGCCTTTTGCCAAGGCTTCTGGACTTACGTCAATACCTTGAGATTTAAAATTTTTACCTAAATCTGCCCCGATACTATAAGACAACTTATCCTTGTCAGTAACTAGTGCATCAGCAGCCATTGCAGTAGACATTGCTAGCCCCAAAACGGCAGCAGTGACCAATTTAATCTTCATAAAGATTTCCCCTTTTAGTCTTTGCTATACATAAGAATGTTTATCTTCAAAACCTAAAAAACATTAAAGATAAAACATCATTAAAAAACCCAAGTTATTCTGCCTAAAATTGCATGAAATTACCAGCATAACATTTGATTTAATTAAAATAGACAAACTGGTCAAATCCTACTAAAATTTTCACTAATCAAAATAAGAGAAATTACCTTCATGAACATCAGTGTATTTGATTTATTTTCTATAGGAATTGGGCCGTCTAGCTCACACACTGTAGGCCCCATGCTTGCTGCAAATGCTTTTTTGGAATTACTTGAGCAAAAACATTTAATTGATATCGTCCAAAGAGTAAAAGTTGAGCTCTACGGCTCATTGGCACTGACTGGCAAGGGTCATGGTACCGATAAAGCTATTTTAAATGGCTTGGAAAACAAAGCCCCAGAAACTGTCGTACCTGAATCCATGGTACCACGCATGCATGAAATTCTTAGTGGCCATCAATTAAATCTGGGCGGGAAAAAAGAAATTCCATTTAATGAGCAGACTGATTTTTTATTTTTACAAAAAGAATTGCTGCCCCTACATACTAACGGCATGCGTTTTTCCGCTTTTAATAACGACAATCAGTTACTCATTTCTCAAGTTTATTATTCAATCGGCGGCGGTTTTATTACTACTGAGGAGGATTTTCATAAAACAACTACAGACACAAATCCCCCACCCTACCCTTTTTCCACAGCCAAAGAATTATTAGATTTATGTGAGAAAAATAATTTAAGCATTGCTGAATTAATGCTCGAAAATGAAAAAAACCTGGCGTGGTACTGCAGAAATACATCAAGGAATTTTAGCTATTGCCAAAGTCATGGATGAATGCATCGCAAGCGGCTGCAAGCATGAAGGTACCCTGCCTGGTGGTTTAAATTTAAAAAGAAGAGCTCCTGATCTATATAAAAAACTAATGGATAAACAAGGAGTCAAAAGCATTTTCGAAGAATCGGATATCATGAATCAGCTCAATTTATACGCCATGGCGGTAAATGAAGAAAATGCCGCGGGGGGGACGTATTGTCACTTCACCAAACAAATGTGCAGGATGAAATATTGCCAGAAAGCCCATGACCGTATGAATAATGAAGATATTTATACTTATTTCCTCACTGCCGCTGCTATAGGGATACTTTATAAAAAAGGAGCGTCTATTTCAGGTGCTGAAGTGGGCTGCCAAGGTGAAGTTGGAGTTGCCTCTTCCATGGCTGCTGCAGGCCTAACTGCTGTTTTAGGTGGTACAGTAGCGCAGGTTGAAAACGCGGCGGAAATTGCGATGGAACATCATCTGGGAATGACTTGTGACCCAGTTTTAGGCTTGGTGCAAATCCCTTGTATTGAACGAAATGCTATGGGAGCAGTTAAAGCGGTCAATGCCACTCGAATGGCTCTTATTGGTGATGGCCAACATCAAATTTCATTGGATAAAGTCATTAAAACCATGAAGCAAACTGGCATGGACATGCAAAGCATTTATAAAGAAACTTCGATGGGTGGCTTGGCAGTTAATTTGCCAGAGTGTTAGAGTTTACACAAATCCCCGGGGCTAATAAGCCATGGGGATTTGGAAAGATGGAGGTTCTGTTTTTCTCGTTATTTTCAAGCACGAGCTAGGATAATCAACTTAAGCACCTGTCTTCGTGAGCACCCGCATGTATTCGTTAGCTAGTTCATCAATCTCATTCATAGGCTCGGGATGGTCAGCTATGGATTCAAAAAACGTTGCCTGACGTTGCACTTTGGCATAAACACCTTGTAATCGACAAGGGCGCCAATTGCTTAAAAACCCTATCCGATGGTGGGAAGCGACTGTTTTTCCCTCTTCTTCTTTTACAATTGCCAATAATGAATCAAAGCGGTTATCGCTCGTTGCCTTATCCAATTCCTTTATTTTATCTTTGATAAGCTGTATTGAGTTATAGCGGTCTTGATGATGGGTTCCTTGTTCATAAGTAGTCAACTCTTGCTGGATTGAATTTCTTAATACCATGTATTGTAAGGCATCCTTACTCAAACTAAAGTTGTCCCAATTATTAATTAAAAAAATCTGCTCTAATTCATTAGACTCGGAAATAATGTTAGTGTACAAATTTTGCAAGCGACAAGGTCTGAAATGGCCTAAAAAGCCTATTTTTTGATGCGATAATGCAGTCCATGCCTTTTCATTCTTGATATTATTTATAAAATAAGCAAAGCTTCCTTTGGCTGTAGATTTTTCATACTCAGCCATGCATTCTTCTATCACTTTCAAAGAATTTAAACGATCAGGATGGTGATGGTTACCTTTTGCCATATAAACAGCAATCTCCTGTTTTAAGCGTTTTTTTATCCAGAGGTATTTAATATCATCAAGATTAGACTGATCCATCTGTTTTTTAAATGTAGCCATTGCAGTAGATACATCTTCTTTTTTCTTCTCGACTGCTGTAACTCGTTCCACTACATCAGGCTCAACCCATGTTTGATTCTGGCAAGTGGCAGGAAATTGAGTACGAAATAGACTATAAGCTGAATGCAAACATCGCGCTTCATCAGACAAATCTCGTAAGTTTTTAAGCCAGGCGAATGGTAAATTTGTTCTAGGAGTTTTTATTGCTAAAAGTAGCTCGTCATAATCCTTTAAATGGCGATCAGCAGTGTCTTTAAAATTTCTATTCAGATCAGCAATAGTATTTTTAGTTGCATTTTCAATGTCGCTTTTAATTTTTCCAAGATGATTAGCTAAATTATCGAACTTGGAAGGACAACATTCCTGTGCAAAACGCTTTTCCTGTTCCTTCAAGCTACTTATCCATTTAAGTTTGTCTTCGATTTGTTGGATTTTATTTTTCTGTTGTTGAATAAATGGCTCAACTTCAGCTGCATTGGTCACAGGATGAAGTTCACTTAGATTGAATTCCTCTGTTGTTAGAAAACTATTTAAAGTATTTTTTATCTCTTGCTTTCTTCGTTCAAGTTTTTGTTTTACTTCAGCTACGCAACTAAATAATTTCTCTTTTTTTTGCGACAAATCGGGTAAAACAACAGCAATATCGCGTTTACTTTCCAAGTCATCTACAATGGCCAAGAGACTTTCCAGACGGTTACAAAATGCCGTTAATGCATCAATTGTGTCTGGTAGACTTTGTGATTCATTCACTAATGAATCACATTGATTCGCTAAAATGCGCCAATAACGCTGTGTTTCAAGTACTAAAAATTGTTGTGCTGGATACAAAGCCATGGGATCATCCTTGCTTCCCAAACGCTGCTGTATAATTTCAGGAGTAACATAAGGAGCCTCCACAGCAATGCTGCTAACAATTTTTTGCAAAAAGAGAGTTTGTTCAAATAAAACTTTTTGGGCCCCCATAAACACATTTTGCTCAGGGATACTTAGGGTTTGAATTTTATCTATTTCACTTTTTAACCAAGTTTGTTGTTTATCGAACTCCATAAACTGAACATAATCCAATAACTGTTTTTCTGCTTGCTCAAAATTTTTAAGTAACGTGTTTAATTCCTCATCGCTGCGCTTACTAAAGCTTTTTAGTTTTTCTCTGCAATACTGTGCTGCTTCTTTTATTTTTTCTTTATCTAAACCTTCTTCCTGATTTAAACCCAATAAAAAATGGGCTTTTTTGATGGACATTGTGATCGGCTTACCTAACACCACCTGATGTCGATTGGTTTCGTATTCAAAAACCTTTCCTATACTAGTTACCCAAGACCAGACAATGCGGCTCGTGGGAATCAAAACTTCTTTTTGAGGGGCAATAGGAGCACAAAAGCTATCGCATAACTGTTTCGTCTCGCGATCTCTTAAGTGACTTTTATATAAAAAGGCCAAATTGCCATAGGCTTGTAATTTGTTAGATACTTTGTGACCGTAAACTGCAACTAAAGCAAAGCAAATTGCAGCTTGATAAGCCATTGTTTGATCATTAACACCTGCAATTTTGCTTTTTAATCCATTCGCATGCTGAATTAAATTATCTTCATTAATACCAACAATTAATGCCTTATCAAAAACAAACGAGTCTTTAATTAAATTATACTTATCTCTACCTAATCCGACCAAATTTTGATAATTCCATAAATGTCCGGTAGTTTCAGAGCGTAATAATTCATTCAGCTCAACAAAATCTTCCATTTTTGCATTGAGTTTGTTTGCTTGAAGTAAAATAATTTTTATTAAGGAATCGGCCATTTGTATTTCTCTAGAGAAAGAAAGAGTTTGGGCAAAAATTATACACAAAATAAGGGTTATTGTCAATGCAATGTGGGTTTATTTTGAAACAATGGGCAATTAAATTATCATCTGAGAGGACTTTTGTTGAGCCAAGGCTCAACCCTAAGGTTTTTTATGGTTTTGTTGCGAACGAAGTTAAGCCTTTCAGATGCTTCATTGTAGGCTGGTTATGGAGCTTCATGTCGTTCGCATTGAGGGTAAAAAAAAGTTTGTAATTAGTTACATTCCTGCAGCATTTGAATGAGTTTTTTCTATCTCTGGTGTTAATTTAACACTAACGTCAGCCATTAATTTTGCTTGAGCCAAAATTTTGAGGTACGTTTTTTCCAAACGGCAGGGATGCCATTTCGCAAAAAAACCGATGCGCAAATGGGATTCCCGGGTTTTAGTCAGCTCGTCTTCTATTGCCTCACAAAGGGCTTGAAAACGGTTTACATCATTTCCCTTTTTTGCATCCAATTCTACCAATTTATCTGCAAGGTGCTCTGTAGACTGAGTTCTTTCTTGATGGTGATCATGCGTAATATTATAAGCTTTCAACTGCTTGATCATGACTTGCTTCAGAGTGAAGTATTGCAATGTATCTACATTTAAGAATTCTTCGCCCCAAGAACAAACTACATCTGGAAAATTATCAAAATCTGCAAGCAAATTAGTATATAACTTTTGTAGCCTACAGGGACGATAACGTCCTAAAAATCCTATTTTTATTTGAGAGGCCCAAGTCATATTATTCTGATTTTTAACTACACTTAAGAAAGAAGCAAAGCGATCACATTGATTTTGCTCCAGTATTTCCAGATGAGAGCTAGTCTCCGTCAGTGAGGTCAAGCGATCTTGATGGTGTGGGCCTTGCTTTGTATACTGGTCCTTTTCCTTAAGCCAACTTTTCTTTAACCAGGCAGATTTAAAAGCATCAAGAGCTGCTTTCCCAATTCTCTCTTTCACTATTGCCAGCTGTTGCTCAGCAGCTAAAATATTTTTTTGTGAGTTAGCGAGTTTTGCTTTTATTGGCGCAGCAACATAACAAACATTATTCAATTGCGGAGGTATCTTTTCTTTAAAAGATTGATAAGACTCTTTTATTTTTTGATGATTAACCTGTAATTGTGCCATTTGTTGCTGCCAGTTAAACTGCAAATCATGTTTCTGTTTCTCAAGGTTTTTCATCTGTTGAACAAGTTGCTGGAATGATTGTTCCAATTCATTGCTCAAACGCTCTAACTCTTGATTATAAGCAGGCACTATTTTTTCTAAAGCAACGCCAAATCGTTTATGGTGTCCTTCTAATTGCTGCTGCATACTTGCAAAATCCATATAAACTTCATCCCTCAGCTGCAAATTTTTTATAGCTATCTTGGCCGCTGGAATATTTTTTTTAATCTCATCAAATAGCAAGGATACAATTAACCTTAAATTTTGATTTTTCTCCCGCTGTTTCGCAAAATACCTGGCAATATTTTCTGATAGCGTTTTATGTGCACTATAGGAATCTCTCAAAATAGCTCGTAATGCACCTTTTACTGCGACTTCATCTAATTTATTTAATTCTTTAACTACCTCTGCGATTACTTCGTCTATGGTAGACGAAGGCATAATAATCACTTTTTTAAACTCTGCATTCATTATGTCTTGTTCTTCAGGTTTTTGATTTTTTAATATATCAAGTAACTCATTAAGGTCTTTTATATCATCTCGAAGCATATCAATTGTTTGAAATGAAACTGCAAAATCTGTTTTTTGTTTCAAAACTTCATTTAAATCAATCAAATT
>CAZTYT010000049.1:0-873 GCA_964618245.1 uncultured Legionella sp.
ATTGCTTTAGTAGGAGGAGGAAACCCACCCAAGCCTGGCGAAATATCCTTGGCACATCATGGGGTTTTATTTTTGGATGAGTTGCCTGAGTTTAATCGCCATGTTTTAGAAACATTGAGACAACCATTAGAATCAGGTACTGTTTGTATTTCCCGCGCAGCGGCCCAAATTGAATTTCCAGCTCGATTTCAACTCCTGGCAGCCATGAATCCTTGCCCTTGTGGACAGTGGGGAAATAATCAAGCCAATTGCCTCTGCAGCCCTGAACGGATTAATCGTTACTTAAGTAAACTATCAGCCCCTTTACTTGATCGAATTGATATGCACATTGCGGTACAAGCCTTATCACAAGAGGATTTGATTAAGCCTAATGCTAATCAATCGGGGCAAAGCCAAATAATCAGAGATCAAGTAGTTAAACTACGTGCTTTGCAGTTACAACGCCAAAACTGCCTGAATGCTGAACTGAATGCGAAAACCTGTGAAGAAGTGTGTGCTTTAGAGATAGAAGAACAAGATTTTTTAAGCCAAGCAATGAATCGTTTAAAATTTTCAGCGCGAAGCTATCACCGGTTACTTAAGGTTGCTCGAACCATTGCTGATTTAGAAAATAGCCAAACGGTAAAATTAAATCATCTACAACAAGCGCTGTCTTTTAAACATTCATTACAAATCCCTAAATAACACTCGCCCATCCCAATTTCATAGATAGGGCCTTGGTCTGATAAATGAGCTCTAGGGAGGGGCGTCAGGCCAAGGATTTTTTATATCATTTTGATGTGTATTCTAACAAAGAAATTCCACACCTCATCGTCGTTGCGAGCATAGCGAAGCAATCCAGATCGAACTTTGAACAATGCATCGTACTAGATT
>CAZTYT010000049.1:883-9390 GCA_964618245.1 uncultured Legionella sp.
TAAATCAATATCGAACTTATAACTTTGCTTTGCAGTGGTTTGCTTGTATTTGCCCCCCACGACAGGCTTTTTTCTAGTGCCTTACTAGAAAGCTCTTAGCCTGACAGCTATGGGCCAAGGGTCGACCTACATTAGGTATTAAGAATTGATTAGAGCATCAAATACAGCCATGCGCGCAAAAATCCCATTTTGGACTTGTCTTAAAATATAGGAATTAGCACCATCCGCTATTTCACTATCAATTTCTATTCCACGATTAATAGGTCCTGGATGCATCACCATCACCTCAGGTTTTGCATAAGCCAAACTTGTTTTCGTTAAAGCAAAGTCCTGACGATAACTTGCTAAATCAAGGTGATCAGATTTTAATAAACGTTCTTTTTGTACCCGTAAACAAATAATTACATCAGCGTCTTTTATACCTTCGCGCAAATCGTTAGTCGCTCGTCCATAATGAATCATTTGCGGCTGCCATATGTCTGGTGCGACTAATACTAATTCACCTACACCTAACTTATCACACATGCATTGAAAAGAATTAGCAACTCGAGAATGCTTAATATCACCAAGGATAGCTATTTTTAACTGATCTAAACGAGGCTTTTGTTCAAGAATGGTCATCATATCGAGCAACGCCTGGCTTGGATGCGCATGAACTCCATCACCAGCATTAATAAAATGAAGGTTTTGATCGATTCGATTGGCGAGCTCCTGTTGTATTCCCTCTTGCTTATGTCGAATGACAAAATATCGAATCCCCATTGCGGCCAAAGTTTTCACCGTATCATCAATACTTTCGCCTTTTGCTTCAGAAGAATTATTCATGTCCAGATTAACCACCTGCATGGACAAGTGCTTCGCAGCAAGTTCAAAGCTAACGCGAGTACGGGTGCTATTTTCATAAAATAAGTTAGCTACCGTATGGTAATGGTACATTGGATATTGAGGTTCTTCTTTAAAAGAAAATGCACGTTGCAATAAAGACTCAATCTGTTGGCGAGATAATTGGCTAATTTCTAAAAAATGCTTCATTTTTTCTCATTCAGGATGTTGTAACCACTGTTCCAGTATAACACAAGCAGCAATCCCATCGACCTCTGTTTTTTTAATTTTTCGATAACCACCCTGAGCGAAAAGCTGACCTCTAGCCTCCACAGTAGTCAGTCGCTCATCGACTAAATGCACTGGCAGAGAAAAACGTTTTCCTAATTCTTTGGCAAAACGACGAGCTGCAGACGTAGTATATAGCTCCTTGCCATCAATACAGGTAGGAATCCCCACTATTATGGCATTAGGAGTCCATTGAGTGATAATTTTTGCTACACTATTCCAATCAGGAATACCCTGCTTAGCAGAAAGGGTTGGTAAAGGCGAAGCACTACAAGTTAATTGCTGGCCAACTGCTACACCAATACGTTTATAGCCAAAATCAAATCCTATATAAACACCTTCAGGCATGGCCAGCACTTGCACTTAATTGATTCATTTTAATACCCAAAATTGATCCAGCATATTCCCAGCGTTCTTCAAATGGTACCTCATAAAGAATCTCTGAACGATAAGGACAAACCAGCCAAACATTATCTAAAATTTCTTTTTCCAACTGCTTTTCAATCCATCCGCTGTAGCCCAAAGTCACCAATACATCTTTCGGTCCTTTATCCTCAGCAATGGCGCGAATAATATCATTAGAGGTAGTTATCGTCACTTCGTCTTGTAAAAATAAACTTGAACGCCATGTTCCTAATTGTTTATGGACTACAAATCCTCTTTCTGGCTGTACCGGGCCACCAAACATTAACGGCAAGTGATTAGGCTCTAAGTGAATGGGTTCGATATCTAACTGCTCAAATACCATGGATAAAGAAAATTGCATTGGACGATTAATAATTAACCCTACCGAACCTTCTTCTCGGTGTTCACAAATATAAATAACTGTTTTCTCAAAATTAGGATCATGAAGTGAAGGCATCGCAATGAGCAAATTATTAGCCAGAGAGCTTATTGTTGCCATGATGCCTCCAAATAAATTTATTAATTAATTTAAGTATATACCATAAACATCATGGGCATTTAACAGCCATTTAATTACCATCCATTGCGACCATCGGTACTGTCTATCTGTCCAGTACCACTACTTGCATCATTACTACCCACAATGGATACCTTAATGTACAAAGCAGACTGCTGATTAAAGGTATTTCCAGCGCTGTAATTAGTTGAAGAGTTATCTGTTGGCTGAGCCCCCATTGGACTACCTAAAGAAACCCATTTATTTAAAGGGACCATAAGCGTCGTATCCATTTTTTGATTATCAAATTGTTGTCCACCAGCAGGATTCATTTGCTCTCTTAGCCGACGAACAGATAATTGGACTTGCTTACCTCGTAATACGGGATGTACTAAAATTCCATTATGAATTTGATGTTGCTGATAACTTATCCCAGTAAAATAACCAGCTCCAATAGAAGTAATAATAGGTACTTCCTGGTTCATGGTAACCAAAGCGGATTCTCCATTCATAACTTTTACGGATTGATTTTGTAGCATTTCAGAGGATGTTTGAGTGCTATAAGATACAGAATTATCATTTTGGCTACTTAGCCACTGTGGATCGCCTTGATAAACCGAAACATTAAACGTTACGGGCGGAACGTCCATCTCATGGAGAATAACTCTCATTTGCGTCAAAGTTTGCGGACTGACCTTGGCAATTAAAGTTTGACCGGACCCACTCAACTTTTCCCCGGGCTGCATCAAAGGCTGCATTAACTTAATTGCTTGTTCTGCGGAGATATACTGCAATTGAATTACTTTGGTAATGGGTTGAGAAAACACCGTAGTTGCTAAAAAAAACAAGCTAATAAGCCATAAACGTTTCATCCTAAAACCCCCTATGACAATGTTTTACCCATACTGATATTAAAATGCGTATCCCAAACCGCTATAAAAATGACTAATATTTTCAATTGTAGCACTAATCTGAGTGATCAATAGTTTTGCTCCTGGAAAAGTTTGGGGTATACTTCCACAAAATCTTTTAATTGAGATCATGTATGGGTAGCATATTTAATATGTTTGGTCCTTCACCAATAAGACCTATAGAACAACACATGCGCAAGGTACATCAATGCGCTAAACAGTTATACCCATTTTTTGAAGCGGTATTAAAACAGGACTGGCCTACTGCAACTAGTGTTAAAGATAAAATTGTTGCTCTGGAAAAAGAAGCAGATCTCATTAAGCGAGATTTACGCTTGCATTTGCCCACTGGCTTGTTTCTACCTGTGTCCCGCACTGATTTGCTTGAGTTATTAAGTGCCCAAGATCGTATTGCTAATAAAACCGAAGATATCGCTGAATTAATCGTCAGCAGGCAAATGGCTATTCCTGAAGCACTAAAACCTCTTTTTATGCCTTTTTTACATCGCTGCCTGGACGCTTCTAAACAAGCATGTAAAGCTATTAACGAACTTGATGAGTTACTCGAAACTGGATTTAGAGGGTCTGAAGTTAAAATTGTTGAAGAAATGATCATGACTCTTTATGAAATTGAACATGACAGTGACGATAAACTGGCTGATATTCGTCATTGTATTTTTGAAATTGAAAAAGATTTATCCGCAATAGATACAATCTTCCTCTACAAATTGGTCCAATGGATCGATGACTTGGCTGATCAAGCTCAAACTGTGGGTAGTCGGCTACAAATTCTAATCGCTCGGTAGTATGTTCTTATGGATTATTCAATTTTTTATCTTTTAATTGCCATTATTCTTTGTTTTATGATGACATGGGGGGTTGGCGCTAATGATTTAGCCAACGTAATGAGTACCACTATGGGCTCAAAAGCGGTAACGGTTAAGCAAGCCATGTTGATTGCTATTGTGTTTGAATTTGCCGGAGCATTTTTAGGTGGCAGCGAAGTTACTGAAACCATGAGAGATGGAATTATTAACACAAGCCAGCTGTCTGAACACCCTTTAGTTTTAATTGAGGGAATGCTGGGTGTTTTACTCGCTTGTACCATTTGGATGAACCTTGCAAGTTACATTGGTGTTCCAGTATCTATCACCAATGCACTGGTTGGCGCTATGGTTGGTTTCGGTGCAGTAGAGCTGGGGCCTGATGCAATTCACTGGAGCCAAGTAAGCCGTATTGCCATCAGTTGGATTACTTCCCCCATGATTTCAGGCATTACAGCCTACATTTTATTTATTAGCATCCAACAAACTATTTTTGTAAAAAATGATCCTTTAGCAAAAGCCAAACTTTATGTCCCCATTTATCTCTTCTTAATAGGGTCTATTTTATCCTTTATAACTGTATTCAAGGGCTTAAATCATTTCAATATTCATCTGAATTTCAAACAAAATCTTGCTGTTACTTTGGCTACCAGCATTGCAATTACTATCATAGGGCTTATTTTCATCCGCCATATCCCTGAACACTCAAGAATTAGACGACGCGAACGTTTCATTCAAGTAGAGAAATATTTTGCTGTTTTGATGGCAATGACCGCTTGCGCTATGGCATTTGCCCATGGCTCAAATGATGTAGCGCTTGCTGTTGGCCCTTTGTCAATTATACATAGTTTGATCATGCATTCTACGCAAACCTTTAATGCTAACAATTATCCTGCATGGATTATCTTGTTAGGTTGTGTTGGGGTGATTACTGGCTTGCTTATGTATGGCAGAAAAGTTATTGAAACAGTAGGCAGTGCAATTACAGCCCTAACGCCTAGCCGTGCTTTTGCAGCAACTTTAGCGGCTGCTACCACAGTTGTAGTAGCCACCAGTACTGGTATACCTGTTTCAGCAACACAAACTTTAGTAGGCGCAGTACTTGGTGTGGGTTTGGCAAGAGGTATTGGCGCTTTAAACCTTATCGTGATCCGTAACATTTTTATGTCTTGGGTTCTTACTTTACCAGCCGCATCTATCCTGACCGTCTTGTCTTATAAAGTCCTGCATTGGGTCTTAAGTTAAAAATAGTTAGTGACTCAGAAACCAGAGCAAGGAAGCTCAAAAATGGTTATTTTAATTGAAACAATGAGCCCCTATTTACTCTTGCTCACCTAAAACCTGAGCAAACCGGAGCATGTAACCATCAGGATCTAAAACAATAAATTGGCGCTGACTAATTTGAACTTTACCTGCTTGATACCATTTTTCTTCCATAGGTAAAAAAATAACAACCTGATGTTGCAGAATCTGGTTGTATAAATTATCAATATGGGTGGTTTTGATTTGCAGATTTATTCCTCGGCCAAAGGGGGCTTCGAGAGGCGCCATGATCCAGGAATGGCCAGTTTTCCTTATTTCTTCTAACATAAGACGAGCGCCTTGGCGTTCGAGCATAGCAAATCTTTCGTCTTGTCGTTGATATTGGATGTTAAATCCCAAAATGTCTGTATAAAAACATAAACTAATATCCATATTGGAACAATAAAGCTCTGGTGTCAGAGAGGGTATTAATTGTTTTTCTGTCATGGCAATCATGATATAAATAGCGTGTAAATATTAAGATCTGGCTCAACTTACACGCGTCATCTACACAAAAGCTGGTCTGGCTAAAACGCTTCCCAAATTTCGCCTTGGTTTGCTTGATAATCAGGATTATCTCTCATTATCGCAATCCGTTGGTGCTTCTTAATTTCCTGCAATTGTGAAGCTGATTTGCTATGGGTAGCATCAAATTCAAATAAGAACTTGTCGTAAGGGCTTACATACGCTTTGTCGATATCGTTATTATTCATAATTTATCCAAAAACGGTAATTATTAAACCAAGTATTTTATAACTTTTTTATCTAAGTTACCATTAGCTGTTTAAGAAATCAGGGATAGAAGCCAATGAATTTAAAAAAAGCAGAACTACATGTACATTTAGAGGGTACCATTACTCCTGAGCTTGCGGCACAGCTTGCTAAACGCAATCAATTAAGCATACCCGAAGGGCTTGTTGCGCCTGATGGAAAAAGTTATTTATCCAAGGATTTTTTAGACTTTTTAAATGTTTATGATACTTTGGCAGCCCTAATCAAAGCCCCCCAAGATTATTACGACATCACTTTTGATTATTTAAGGGCTCGTGCACAGGAAAATGCCATTTACGTTGAAATGATGTATTCGCCCGATCATGCAGAACGCTCCAGTGGCATTCCTTCAGCAGAACATTTGGCAGCCATTCAGCAGGCTATTGACGATGCAAAAGCCAAATTTAATATTATTGGGCGTATTATCATTACTGCGGTTCGTCATTTTGGACAGGAATCAGCTGAGCGTGTGGCTCAACAAGCCCATAAAGACCGATTTCCCTGTGTTACGGGTTTTGGTCTCGGTGGAGACGAAGCAAAGTATCCTCCAAAATTATTTACCAAAGCCTATCATATTGCTGCTGATGCAGGCCTTTATTGTACCGTACATGCCGGTGAGTTTGCCCCTGCCAGTGGTATGGTAGAAGCCATGGAAAATCTGCCGATTAGTCGTATTGGACATGGTGTTAATGCCATTTATTCGTCTGAAACAATGGCTATGGTCAAAGATCGTGATATTACTTTAGAGCTTTGTCCAACAAGTAATATTTTCTTAGGTTTATTTAAAAACATGGCTGAGCATCCTTTCCCCAAATTCTATGAGGCAGGGATTAAGGTAAGTATTAGCTCCGATGATCCACCATTCATGAGCACGACATTAGGCCAAGAATACCAGCGCGTTCAGGAATCTTATCGTTACAGTGATGAAATAATGAATGCGATTACACATATGGCCATCGAATCTGCTTTTGTCGATCCACAAACAAAAGCAGAGTTACTTTCTAGGATATAACCTATCTAATGGGTTGTCGGGCTTAGGCCCGTAGCCTGCCTACATTTATAGGTGCTATGCTGATGCAATTTACAGATAATGTAAGGTATATCGATTTAAGCTCCTCTTGAAACATTCATAAAGAGCGAAAAATAAAAAGTAAATGCTCAGCATTCACAAGCAATATTTGAAAATAGCTGGACAACGATCAGGATTTAATGGGGATTGCCTTATACCAATTTTGCTACAACCCATTTTTTCATAAAATGATTCTGCATAAGGGTCACTCCAGATGATAAATTCTTTTTGCCTCTGTTCACTCAGGTTTTTAATCAACGAATGCCACATTTTTTTTCCATACCCTTGACTAATATAGGGAGAATCTATGAAAAAATTATCAAGTTCACATTCATTTTCTTTTTTAAAACTCAAGCTGTAAAAACCAATAACGTTATCTTTTTCTGCTTCGTACTGACAAAATAACTTCACCATATGATTGCTGGCAAAAGTAGCCGGGGTTACTTGAAAATACCCCATGAACTGATCCAAAAATTCGTCAGTATACCCCCAAGAAGCTTTAGAACGACGCATTAATCGATTAATCAAATCCACATCATTTATATTCGCAGTAATTTCATGTAATGCCATGTTATCTATTTCCTGAATTACTTCATTAGAAATCAGAGCGCTAGAAACAAAAAAAGGAGCTTTAAGCTCCCTTTTTTGTTTTATCACTTAATTAATCACGCGTACCAACATATTTATCATCGAAATAACGACGTAACTTAGTTCTTAATGTTCCACGACTAATTCCCAGCATTAGCGCAGCTCGAGACTGATTGTACTTACAGTGCTCCATTACTGCTCGAAATAGAGGTGTCTCTATTTCTTCAAGTACAAACTGGTATAAGTCAACAGGATCAGTTCCCTTAAGCTCTGAAAAATATTTTTGCACTGATTGGGTCACGCTCTCGGCTAGTGAAGCAGTGTTATCCACTTCATTACTGATTGTTGTCATTATTATTAGCTCCTCCTTTTAAAAACAGTATATTACCGAATCAAACCGTATGAGACAAGGGTAGAACTGAAAAAACTCTGTTAAAATCAACAGACAACCCTTGCCCCATAAGTAACTACTGACCAAAATCCCTAAAAAATTGACCAGGATAGACGCCTGCTACAGAATCTATCCCAAACCAACCTAAACTACTTAAAACTTTAGCATGGAAGAGTCATAAGGCTTTCCATTAATTGTAAATTTTCCTTGATCTAAAGTAACTTCAATCAAGTAATCTGAACCTTGTACAGTCACAAGCCCGGATTGCTGTAATGCATTTAATTGTTTATCTGCTTGCATTGCAGCAATTTGTTCAGGCGTTAATGCAGGCTGTGGAGTAGTCGCTGGCGTTGCCTGATTGTTCTGCAGCTGTTGCATCAATTTTTGCTGTAGCTCAGGTTCTCTAGCCATTTGTTGCATTAAAGATCGTTGCATTAACTCTTTTAAGGCTGCAACAGGCACTTTTAATCGAGCATTTCCATGGACTTTTTGCATGAGTTCTAATGGATTATTGCTCTCGCTTTTTGGGAAAGAAATCAAAAGGTTCCCATCCACTTCGCCTTGAGGAATTTTAAGGTTAAATTTAGAAATTTCAAATTCTGCGCCTTTACTAAACAACTTTGGCAAATCGGGAAGTAAA
>CAZTYT010000049.1:9400-11240 GCA_964618245.1 uncultured Legionella sp.
GCTCTATATCTGTTCCATTTTGCATGGCTGCAGCTTGTTGGTTTATTCTTGCAAGCACATCCGCATCCAGATTTCTTACTGCCAGGGCAAAATCACCTGGGCCATAACTTTTATCATTAGCATAGATAGATTTCAACGTCAGCGAAAACGTTGTATCAAAAAGATGATCATTGATATTGCTATCCGATTTAACTACTATGTCGCTTACTTGAAAAATCTTCTGGTCTTTTACCGTAACAGTAAAAGTAGGCAAGTTAAAGTTAGCCTGGCCTAAATATAAACCTGAAGCCGTTAGATGCAGATCGTAATCTGTATTTACCTTACCCAAGTCCACATTGGTATCATCTTTTGTGAAACGTATCCCTTCTACTGAAACATCCCCACCCACTTTCTTCATTCCTGAAGATATGGTGGTTTTGGCATCGAGCCCCATCCATTGCATATGACTATTGCCCTCTTTAGCAAATAAATCAAAAGGAGGAACTTTCATGTCCAGAGTGCTTTGGTTGAGGTAGTTTACGAAAATACTTAAATCCAATTCAGGTTTGGTTGATTCTTTAGTGAAAGTTTGATCAAATTGATCTACATATTTTTGTGGGAATGGGAAAACTGTTTCCGCATATCCTAATCCAAAAAGTACTTTGTGATTAGCAAAAATAATTGGCCCATGATAAATAATCAGTGGCATGTCCGTACTAAAATCTTGCGCTGGAACTGTTTGAGCTTGTCCGTTTGCATCTTTTACTACGTGTTCTGGTATATGTAACTTCCAATTAATTTTTGCTTCAGAAGTAAATAAACCTCTTTTGTATTGTTCAATCTCTGCAGAAAGTCCATTGGATTGATCAATCGTTTTAATATTCTTTCTGATAGTTTTCTCAGTAAGAACACCCATACCATAATATCCGCCTAGAACTAAAGCGGCCAGGATAATTACTAATCCTGCCAATTTTTTCATTCTGTTCTCCATGTTAGTAATTCGTACTCAACCAAACTGAGAATAAAGTATATCAGTAAAAAGTAAAGTAATGCGATAAATGAATAAATGAAAACACAAAAGTAAGTATTCACCTAATGAGGTTTATAGCTTCCCCCATCAGGCTACATTAGAATTTTACTTAACTGGCTTACAATAGGTTTCTTTTACCAGTAAAGCCAAAATTAATGCGACTAGAGAACACAGGGGTAATAATTTTAACCCTGCTTGGAAATCAGATAATAACAAGCTCTCAACATGATATGCCCTTGAGCCAGAAACTAAATCCACCAAAAATCCAACTAATGGCTGCAGTAAAGCCCCAACAAAGATTGATAGCATGTTCGTAAAGGCAATGGACGTTCCTATAACATTTCGATCATGTAATTCTGTAGAAACTGCATAGGCAATAGCCACTCCTGTATTTGTCAAACCAAAGACAAAAAACAGAAGATAAACAGCATTTTGGCTTAAGGAAGGACTAAAAACATAAATAGTAGTCAGAACAATGCCACAAATAGCGGAAAGGATCATCAGTGGCTTACGACGTCCTATTTTATCAGAGATCCAACCAGATATAGGGCCACTTATCCCCCACCCAATGAAAATTAAACCTGTGGCAAAAGCAGCCGCGTGTGCGCCTAACCCACGGCCATATTGCAAATAGGCAGGACCGATAGCTTCACCAATTACTGCGGTGGGACCAAATAAAAATCCAGTGTATAGAGCATTGTACCAGGTTTGTTTACAAGACAGGACGATCTTTAAGCTTTGTAAAATACTCAAACGATTTACTGGATGCGCCTCGCTGCGATGATTTCCTGGTGTATCTTGTACAAACTGATAGAGTAAAGCAGCCAGAGC
>CAZTYT010000050.1:0-11170 GCA_964618245.1 uncultured Legionella sp.
CTTCATCCTTAAATGACTCAATATCAACCGTCACCGCATAAGGCAACTCCTGGCCACAAAAGCGGAAGATTTTTTCGCGCAGTAACTCTGCGCATAAAAACTTAATCGGTCGATCTGTTAATTGATCATCAGGAAACAAGTGAGGGCCTTCAGGTAAATAACCCTTTAATTTTTCTTGTAATTCATCGACTTGCACACCAGTTTTAGCGGAAATAGGGATAATGGCAGCAAAATCATGCTTTTCGCTAATTTCTTGTATCCAGGGCAACAATTGTGCTTTATCGTCGATTTTATCTACCTTATTCACCACTAGAATGCAGGGAACTTTGGATTGCTTAATTAACTCTAAAACATATTCATCCTCGGTGTTCCAGTGTGTACCATCCACCAAGAATGCAGCTACATCTACATCACGTAGAACGCTAATAGCTGTTTTATTCATCAGACGGTTCATTGCCTTGGTATTCCCCTGATGGATTCCCGGAGTATCCACATACACAAATTGGTACTCACCTTCGGTGCGAATACCTAAAATACTATGTCGGGTTGTTTGCGGTTTTTTGGAGGTAATACTGATTTTCTGTTCCAAAATCCGATTTAACAGCGTTGATTTCCCTACATTAGGACGCCCTACCAGGGCAATGTAACCACAATAACTATTCATTCAAAAAATCCTGTACACTTTTGAGACATTTTATCAGTGCGTATGGCATATTACCAGTTTAGTTGCGGTTTATTAAGTAATTGAAATTTTTTACTTTACAATAATTAGAAAAACACATAGTAATTTAATATTTTATTAATTATTTTTGTGTATAATTAATGTAATTAGAGTAATCAGGATACAGCCCATGACTGCAGATAAAATTCAATTACCTCAAGAGCAATCACCCGAATTAAACAAATGGTTAGATTCGGCCCTTGATGCGAAATCCCAAGAAATTACTTTTACAAAACCTTCACCAACTGATTTAGAACCCAATTCCCCTATCAACATAAGCCGTTTTGGTTTTAGAAATCCTGATGATTTAAAAACCTTCTTATTATCACCAGCGGGTGAAACAGTTAAAGGTGAAATAGCTGAACGATTAGCCGAAGAAGAAGCCATAAAAGAAAGACAACAAAGGGAACAGCAGGAGCATATGTCCATGCTTACTCGCTTAAAAGCGCTTTTATTGCTATGGATAGCTGAGGAAGACAGCGAAGCAGCGAGTGATCTGCGTGAGTTAATTGAGGAACAAAATACTAAAGCAATTAATCAAAGCAAACAAGCTGCAAACCCTCAAACCCAAGATGCAGGAAAAGCCGATAAGCAATTACAAGAGACTTTGGCAAGATATAATGATGTAATTAAGGATTATCAGAATCAGCAAGAGCAATTACAGCAAGAAGAGCAAACACTGCAAGAGCAATTAACAGAATACAAAGAAAGACGTCAAGCCCTTAATGATAAGGAGGCCTTATTCAATCAGCATATGGACGCCTTCGAGCAAGAAACTGTTACATTAAACGAAAATCTAACCAAACTCCAAGACATGGAAAGCAAGATTGAAGAGTATCAAAATCAGATTAAGCAAAAAACTGAAGAAATAGAGAAATTGAGCAGCAGCGAAAATACACAGGATATTCAAACTGCAGATCGGTTATTAAAAGAAAGAGAAAATCTCGAGGCAGAATTAAAAAACACGCAAAGCGATAGAAATGAATTGAAAGCTGATATTAATAAACAACTTGACGAACAAATTCTCGCTGTCAATGCTGAGCTAGAGAAACAATATGAAGAGGCAAATAATATAACCGATGAAAAACAAGCAGAAGAACTAGCTAAGAACATGCAGCTTCAATACCAAAAATTAGGTGCATTAAATGACTTTAAATCTGCTCTTAATGGAGAAAAAACATTTCTTAACGCGGAAGGCAACAAAATAACAAATCCCAAAGAAGCAACTTATATTGTTGAAAATAACAAACAGATTGTTAATAAAGATGGGAAAAGCTATCTCCTTAATAAAAATGAAAACATAAATGAACTTTCTCCTGAGCGTCTTAATGAAGCCAATCAGGAATTTGAAAAAAGAAAACCAGAAATGATGGTAGTTAAAAATCTGGTAAAACAAAATTTCAAACTGGAAGGAGAGTTACACGATAGCAGAATAAATGAGACGACAGCCAAACTCAGCGAAAATCAGGGAAAGCAACGCGAAGTAGATAACAAAATAAAGCTTTTTGAATCCTCACGTGCGTCTTTAAATCAAGCAAATGCTGATGCGAATTCAGTTCAACAAAATTCTGCAACTACAGCAGCACCTGTGCCAACACCCTCATCAAACAAAGCAAATGCTAGCGCGATGCCAATTATTCCAGCTGCAACTAATGCAGTAGCCTTTTTTGCGAAAAAATTCCTTCTACCTTTCTTTAATAGCAAAAAAGGTGATATAAATTCTCATGAACTATTCGATGAAATAGATAAAAAAGCAAAAAATCCACGCGAAGCGAAAGAAGTTAAAGATTATTTTAAAAAAGCTTTGGAATATTTAGGTATAGGTACAATTCCTTCATATGCACCTTTACCTCATACAACTATGCAATCTTTATTAAAAAACATGGCACAATTTGGAGCTGATCCATATAAACCAAACCTTACTAATCTGCAAAGTCCAGCGGATACTGCTCAACCTGGAGTGATGCTTGATGAGCCAAATGAAGAGCCTGAATTTAACCCAAGCCCCTTCAACACTTCTCCATCACCTAGGTAATTTGTCACTGCAATAACCATTTCGTAGGTCGGGCCTTGGCCCGACAATAAAACAGCGCAAATTCATAAATACTGTCTGGGTCAAGGCTCGACCTCCAATTACTGATATAAATATCTGCCATGTTATCTTTACAGATCTCCCTACTCCGTTTAATATAAATTATCGCTCTTTAATACATAAAAGGGTTTAACATGACCTTTGATACGTTGCTAGGCAATCAATCCGTAATTATCTCTTTAGACGTAGACAAGATGCTATTTGAGCGACTGGAACAGATCGCGGAGGCAGGTTTTTCTTTGGTAGAAATTAATTCAACCGATACCGAGCTGCTAAGTGAGGCTATTAACCGCTTTACATCTATTAAGATTGGCGCTGGTGGCATTACTGAAGTTCAACAGTTGGAAAACTGTTATCATGCCGGTGTGCATTTTGCTACCAGCCCAGGATGCTTACCTGCTATTGCACAAACTGCAACAATTTACTCAATGAATTATTTGCCAGGAGTTGCTACTATTTCTGAAGCAATGGCAGCTATTAGCATTGGCTATGCTCATGTGCGTCCTTTTCCTGCCAATTTGGCTTTTTGTACCACTTTGAATAAGTGCTTACCTAATCTCAAATTGTACCCTGCAGAAATTGAATGGGAAGAAGCCGAGCATTTCCTTAATTTACCTGCAGTTGCAGCAGTTGGCATTAATAACCCTGATAAAAAGCAACTGGCAGCGCTTACTGCTACGATATTAGTATAGTGAGCCCCCAAACAGGCGTATATGCATTTTCTCATTGAGCCCTGGTGGTAAAAAGCCCACTCTCAAATCCCCATGGCCTTCTCCCCTGAGAGATCCCCACAAAATGTGGCTATCTGCCAAGGGTTAACCATGGGAATTCGTTTTGAACGGAAAACGATTGTTATATCATTTTCTCCTTCACCTAACGAACGGTCAAAATGCCCAACCGATTGCTAAGCAATATCACCTAGTCTTTTATACACTGAATCAATTGCCTGTAAAGACTCTAATAAGGCCTTTATTTTGTCTAAAGGCCAACTGTTAGGCCCATCGCTTAATGCGTTATCTGGATCAGGGTGCGTTTCCATGAAAATACCTGAAATCCCTGCTGCAACTGCTGCTCGAGCAAGCACAGGAACAAATTCACGCTGCCCGCCAGAAACACCATTATTCCCACCCGGGAGCTGCACTGAGTGTGTAGCATCATAAACTACAGGACAGCCTGTTTCGCGCATAATTGCTAAGGAGCGCATATCAGAAACCAGATTATTGTAGCCAAAGCTAACGCCTCGTTCACAAGCCATAATCTGTTCATTACCATTAGCTTTAGCTTTAGCAATTACATGTTTCATTTCCCAAGGTGCTAAAAATTGACCTTTTTTTATATTAACAGGCTTATTCATCGCAGCAACTTTTTGAATAAAATTGGTTTGTCTGCATAAAAAAGCAGGAGTTTGCAACACATCCACAACACTGGATACTTCCAATAAAGGAGTATCCTCATGCACGTCAGTCAATACCGGCACCCCAATCTGCGCTTTCACTTTTTCTAAAATAGCCAAACCTTTTTCAAAACCCGGGCCTCTATAGCTTGATAAAGAAGAACGATTTGCTTTGTCAAAAGAAGACTTATAAATAAAAGGCATATTAAGCTGATTGCATATTTCTTTTAAATAACCAGCTGTTTCCAACGCTAATCCTTCGCTTTCAATAACACAAGGACCTGCAATTAAAAATAAAGGCTTATCCAAGCCTACTTCAAATCCACATAATTTCATGCTTTACCTTTTTCCTGATGTTTAATCCGTGCAGCCAGTACAAATTGCTTAAATAAGGGATGACTATTTCTTGGTGTTGATGTAAATTCGGGATGAAATTGGCAGGCCAAAAACCAGGGGTGATCGGCTAATTCTACCATTTCAACTAAGTTATTATCAGCCGACCGCCCGGAAATAATCAAACCGTGTTCTACTAAGGCTTCTACGTACTTATTATTCACTTCGTAACGATGACGATGGCGTTCAATAATTTGCTCCTTGCCATAAACTTTACGCGCTAATGTACCTTCTGCTAACTGACAGAGATAAGCTCCTAAACGCATTGTTCCACCTAGATCGGTATGCTCATCGCGAGTTTGGGTAGAACCATCAGCACCTTGCCATTCATTAATTAAACCAAGCACTGGGTAAGGAGTATCTTTATTAAACTCTGTTGAGTTAGCTCCGGTTAAGCCCAATACATTTCTGGCAAACTCAATCACTGCTGTTTGCATTCCCAAACAAATGCCCAGGAATGGAACTTTATTCTCTCGAGCATATTGAATCGCTTGGATCTTGCCTTCAACCCCTCTTTCACCAAAACCACCAGGAACCAAAATGGCATCTACATTTTCCAACACCGCAGAGCCATGAGTTTCAATAACTTCTGCATCAATATAAACGATTTCAACTTTAGTCTGGGTATGTATCCCAGCATGTAATAAAGCTTCATTAATGGATTTATAAGCATCGCTTAATTCAATGTATTTGCCAACCATAGCAATCTTGACCGTAGCAGTTTGAACTTTTTGCATGTCCACAACTTGCTGCCACTCACTTAAATCAGCAGCCTTGGCTTCAATAGATAGTTTTTTGATAACAATATCATCTAAGCCCTGATTATGGAGAATCATGGGAATTTGATAAATGCTTGGTGCATCTTCCAATGAAATCACCCCTTCTTTATCCACATTAGTAAACAACGCGATTTTAGCTCGATCAGCCATGGACACTGCTTTTTCTGAACGGCAAATTAGAATGTCTGGCTGAATTCCAATAGAGCGTAATTCCTTAACTGAATGCTGGGTCGGTTTCGTTTTGGTTTCACCTGAAGCCGCAATATAAGGTACTAACGTTAAGTGGATAAAAATAGCTTTCTGTGAACCTAGCTCAATCCGCATTTGGCGAATAGCTTCCAGAAAAGGTAAGGACTCGATATCCCCCACTGTTCCACCAACTTCAACCATCGCCACATCAAAACCATCAGCACCTAATTTGATACAACGTTTAATTTCATTGGTAATATGAGGAATAACCTGGACTGTACCACCTAAATATTCACCTTTTCTTTCTTTTTTGATAACGTTTTCATAAATTTTCCCGGAGGTAAAATTATTCCGTTTCGTCATGGTGGTATTAACAAAACGCTCATAATGACCTAAATCCAAATCAGTTTCTGCACCATCATGAGTAACAAACACCTCACCATGCTGAAATGGGCTCATAGTGCCAGGATCAACATTAATATACGGATCAAGTTTAATTAAGGTCACGCGAAGGCCACGAGCTTCCAGGATAGCAGCCAAAGATGCGGCAGCAATACCTTTTCCTAAAGAAGAAACTACGCCACCAGTAATAAAGATATATTTTGTCATAATTGACCCCGTTTAAAATGCTGAATCCACTCAATGCATGAAAATAACTTTTGCATGTAAACGGGATTTAATTCTATCAAAATGAAAATAAAAATGACAGAAATTTTTTACTTGGTATTGAGAATATCATCTCAAACTGTAAGTAGTGCATATTAAACCTTATGCCATAAGGTAAGAAAAAAGCTAAATTTCATTGCCTTTCAACCTGACGGATAGAGGTTAAACTCACCCTTTGGTATACACCAATTAATTAATTTCTAATAAATGCCCCATTTTTTCTTTCTTGGTTTTTAAATAACGCAAACTTTCCTGAGTTGGCTCAACCTCAAGCGGAACACGTTTAGTTACAGTTATTCCGTAGCGTTCAAGCGCATTTATTTTTTCAGGATTATTGGTTAATAAACGAATTGTGTCCACACCAAAATATTTTAAAATTTGATAAGCAATTGCATAATCACGTTTATCAACTGGGAGGCCTAACTTATGATTTGCATCCACTGTATCTAAACCTTGCTCCTGTAAAGCATAAGCTTTCAACTTATTTGCCAAACCAATACCGCGTCCTTCCTGACGCAAATAAATTAATATCCCACCTTCCGCTGCGATTTGAATAAGGGATTGTTCTAATTGTTTACCACAATCGCATTTGCACGAACCTAAAATATCGCCTGTAACACATTCTGAGTGAATACGAACTAATGGTACCCGGTTAGCGAATTGAAAAGGCTTTACTAAAGCAAAATGCTCTGCCGTATCCAAATCATTGGCAAATACAGTCATGGTAAAATCTCCTTTGCCTTGCAAAGGAATACGTGTTGATGCCGCTTCTTCCACTAATGTTTCATGACGAATACGATACTCTATAAGATCTTTGATAGTCACCAAAGGAATTTGATGTTTCTCAGAAAAAGCCAGCAATTCATTAAAGCGACTCATCGTACCATCTTCGTTGATAATTTCACAAATTACTGCAGCAGGAATTAAGCCCGCGATCCTGGCGAGATCTACACTTCCCTCTGTTTGCCCTTGACGCTCTAAAACACCTTTGTTTCTTGCTCGCAATGGGAAAATATGTCCAGGGGAAATAATATCATCCGCCGTGCTTGAGGGATCGATTGCCACCTGAATTGTATGGGAACGATCACTAGCAGAAATTCCAGTAGAAACCCCTTTGGCTGCTTCAATAGATACAGTAAAAGCCGTTCCATAAGGGGATTTATTATGTTGTGCCATCATAGGTAGCTGCAACTTATCAATCAACTCTTCAGCCATCGACAGGCAAACTAAACCACAACCATAACGAGACATAAAATTAATTGCTTCAGGGGTAGCAAATTCTGCAGCGATAATTAAATCCCCCTCATTTTCCCTGTCTTCATCGTCTATTAAAATAACCATTTTACCGGCTTTCAGTGTTTCCACCGCTTGTTCTATTGTAGCTAGTGAATGTTTCATAAACACGACCTCATCTTTACCAGAGTTCAACTTTCCTGCCAATCGATGCATGCTATCATATTATCATCCATAATTTGCCAGGAAACCGTATGCGGGCGCTCAAATAACCCACTCTGCTGATATGCTGAAATTGCACTTTGTTCCAAACTGGTTGGAACAAGATACAAATATGTTCGATGAACTAACCCTTCCTGGTGTAAGGTACTAAAAACAGCCCCACCTGCTTCGACCCAAACATCATGATAGCCAAGTCCACCCAAATGCCCAATAACGGCACTTAAATCCATTCCCCCTTTCTTCATAGGCATAAAATAAAAAGTACTATTTGAATAGGGTTTGACTTCCTCACTGCAATGGTAAACATGGCAATGAGCAGCCGCTGAAAAAATTGTTGCTTTTTTATCTAAAGCTAATTGTCTGTCTATAATAGCGACGGGTTTCGACTGTTCAACTCCTTCGAGTCGAACGTTCAGTTTAGGATTATCCAAGTGAATAGTGCGTGCACTGGTTAGAATCACGTCTGTTGCCGCTCGCTTTTGGTGTGTAAATTGCCCACAGAGTGAATTAGATAAAATAACTCGCTCCCCTGTTGCTCGGCCAATTTTTCCATTTAATGTTTGCGCGATCTTAACTGTAACATAGGGCTTTCCCGTTAAAGTCCAATAGGTATAGCTTTTATAAAAATCATTAATCTCTTCTAATGGATAATGTGTTACTTTAATTCCATGAGCCCGTAACTTATCTGAAGAATGATTTCTGGCCACTATTGGATTAGGATCAAAATAAGCAAATACAACTTCTTCAATACCACCATGATTGATAATTGCATCAACACAAGGAGGAGTTTTTCCCCAATGGTTACAAGGTTCAAGAGAAATATATAAGGTAAGCCCTGGTGTTTCAGGAGGAATCTGTGCTAACAATAATTGTTCGGCGTGTGGTGTTCCTGCACCTTGATGATAAGATTGTGCTATAATATTTCCGTTTTGCACAGCAACCGCACCCACACAGGGGTTAGGTGCGCAAAAACCTTGCCCAAGACGGGCTTGTTCGAGAGTTGCGAGCAAAAATTTTTTATGCATTGATTCTTTTACCTTTAAAAACTGTATGGGCTGTTAACATTTCACCCAAGGTAGTAGAAATGTCAACAGCCCCGAGAATGATAACAAATTATTCAATTTTTGAGTAGCCTAATGATTAAATTGAAGATCAATCAAAATACTTGCTGGATACTGGTACTGCTAAGCTGGTTGCTAATTCAACCTGTAGCTGCCGAAGGATTATCGCCTTACTCAACCAGTGAGCTGGAACAGCTAGAAAAAGAATTTGTGCAACAAATTAATCAGTCCGATAGCGTGGAGCGTAATCCTTTAGCAACCCAATATGTCAATCGCATTGGAAAAAACCTGGCTCTACACAGTCACATTAAAACACCGGATTTCTTTATTGTAAAGTCTAACGAAATCAATGCCTTTGCAGGCCCAGGGGGACACATTGGCATTAATTCCCAATTGATTTTAACTACGAGTAATGAAAGTGAATTAGCTGGGGTAATGGCTCATGAAATTGCCCACGTTCGCCTTCATCACTTGTATAGCGCAATAGAACATCAGAAACAAATGCGCATTCCCATGCTGGCATCTATACTAGCCTCAGCCGCTTTAGGGGTAATTAACCCGACGGTAGGTATGGGAGCCATGATAGGCTCTTTATCAGGATTTTCGCAAGAAAATATTAATTTCACCCGTTCAAAGGAAAAAGAAGCTGATCGCATAGGTATTGATATGTTAATTAAAGCAGGCTATAACCCTCATAGCATGGCTACTTTTTTCAAAAAAATGCAAGAAAATGCCCGTTATTATTCAGCTAACATTCCTGCCATTTTACGTACCCACCCCCTGGATTCAGACCGCATTGCCGAAGCAGAAAATCGCGCTGCACGTTTTACGAAAAAAAATTACCCGGATTCTATTGATTACGCATTAGTAAAAGAAATAATACGAAACGCTGTCTCTTCTGATCCCAAAACCTCTTTAGAATTTTATACGCATCAATGCAATAAAAATGTCCCAAACACTGCCTGCCAATATGGTTATGCGCTGGCATTATTAAATACCAACAATTATGTTAAAGCGCGTGCAGTGCTAACCCCGTTGATTACTCAAACTGATAATGTTTATTTTCAAATTGCCATGTCACAAGTAGAAACCGGCTCAGAGCAACATCATGCTGCGATTGCTCGTTTGGCTGAAATGCAAAAAAATTATCCTGAAAGTTATGCGGTGATGATGGCATATGCTCAAGCTTTACTGGCAGCCAATCAAAATGAAAAAGCAGCTAGTGTCTTGTTAAAAGGTAGTAGACAGTATAAGCAAGATTTACCTTTATGCCGAGAATTAGCCCGAGCTCAAGCCAAAGCAAATCAAAAGGGTTATGCTTATTTTACTCAAGCACAATGTTTATTGCTTGAAGGACAAAAACGAGCAGCAGTAGCCCAGTTGAAAGTCGCTCGCAGCATTGCGAAAAAAGACGAATATTTACAAGCAAGAATTTCAGCGAAAATTGATGAAATTGTAAATTAGAGAAGTGAGCATCGTTCCCTCCTCCTACGAATCCTCGTAGTCAAGCCATGGGAGTTCCTGCCAGATAGAAAAGCAATTGCTATTTCTTTTTACCTGGCAGCGATAAGCCTTGGCTCGACAATCCTGTGTTGGCTCAAAATATCCAGCCCTAGAAAATAAATAAAACTAATCGCGAAAGTTCTCAAACTGCATGGGTAATTTAATTTCAGACTTCTTTAATAAAGCAATGGCATCTTGCAGGTCATCTCTTTTTTTCCCTGTTACCCTGATCTTATCACCTTGAATCGCGCTTTGTACTTTTAATTTGGATTCTTTCAGATACTTAACTATCTCTTTAGCCGTAGGTTGATCAATACCCTGCTTGAAAGTCATGGTCAAAGAATAAAATTTTCCGCTATGAACCGGTTTATCTTCTATATCTACACCCGAAGCATCTACATTACGTTTAGTACAATGGGTTCTAAACAAATCCTCCAACTGCCTAACCTGAAAATCAGACTCTGAGCGTAATGTCACAGTAAGATCTTTTAGTTCAATACTCGCTTCTACTCCACGAAAATCAAAACGCGTACCTACCTCTCGTACCGCATTATCAACCGCATTACGCAGCTCAACTTGATTAACTTCAGAAACAACATCAAAAGTGGGCATAAGCTTTACCTATTGAAATTTAAAAAGCTAATTTAACAAAAAAAGTAAAGCTTCACCACTTTTATCAATCCTAAATACTAGCTCTCTAAACCAATCACCTCTCTTTCTATTTCTTCGTTCAAACTTGAGCGAATATAATTTATGTTTTTGTGAAAGAGGTAGAGACTGTTACATCAAAAGCTCTTGATGCAAATTGATCTTGCCATTATCAATAAATGGCCTTAGGAATACTCCTCAACTACCCCTCACCGTTTTTGACTTAATTAAAAATAGTCATTACATAAAATAAACATTAAATAATAAATA
>CAZTYT010000051.1:0-11109 GCA_964618245.1 uncultured Legionella sp.
GGCAAATAAAAAACAATAACCAGTACAGGAATCAAAATGATACGTAGCAAGGTTAGATGGGTATTTGGCGCGTCGGCTTAAAATGATGTCGCCCTTTGGCGCTTTTCTTGATCCGGTTGCTGATAAATTGCTTGTTTCAACCAGCTTGTTATTGTTAGTGGGAGCTAAAGATATCAATTACATTACTATCCCTGCCATTATTATTGTCGGCCGTGAAATAGTTATTTCTGCTTTGCGTGAGTGGATGGCAGAAATTGGTAGACGAACAAGTGTAGCGGTTGGGTATATAGGGAAAGTCAAAACGTTCATGCAAATGATCGCTTTATTTTTGTTGCTCGGGTTTAATCCAACGATTTCTTGGTGGGGAGTAACTGGTTCATTATTGCTATATGTGTCAGCCATTTTAACGATTTGGTCTATGGTTATTTACCTCACAATCGCATGGCCAGAATTAACAAAAAAAAATTAATTTTTTTGTTGACACAGTTTTAATTTTCGGTAGAATCACACCCCGTAGAGACGCGGGAATAGCTCAGTTGGTAGAGCACAACCTTGCCAAGGTTGGGGTCGCGAGTTCGAGTCTCGTTTCCCGCTCCAAATTAAAGCGACAAAAAAAGTCGCTTTTTTTTTAGAGCAAAAGATATAAAATTGAACTTGCTACGCAAGTTTCAAATGAGGCTGTGTGGCAGAGTGGTCATGCAGCGGCCTGCAAAGCCGTGTACGCCGGTTCGATTCCGGCCTCAGCCTCCATACAATAAATGCCCAGGTGGCGAAACAGGTAGACGCAAGGGACTTAAAATCCCTCGGGAGTTAAATCCCGTGCCGGTTCGATTCCGGCCCTGGGCACCAATTAAAATTCTTTAATTGTTCACAAGAAATTATTAACTACTTCATTTCAATTGGAAATTTTTTATTCCAATCGTTCTGCATTATTCCAAATCCTGGCTATTATAAATTGAGGTGTGCAAGCAATAGAACAAAAATACTGTCCTCTAGGCTACAAACCACAAGTTCTATTTTCTATTTCACCAGGTTCAGTGATATTAACTAGAGTACCTGGTTTAAGTCGTTCGTTAAATTGTGATTTTTCTCTTGTTTCCCGACCACAATAAATTGAAAACCTTATTAAAAGGTCATTACTTGATACTTCACGTGCAGTCAAGCTAGATCCGGAAAGTCCTAAATGACAATCCTGCTGAATAACAGGCGCAAGATTCAAGGGAGCCTCAAAATCAAGTTTCAAAGTATGCTCATGACCCTCTAAGACGGAACAGTTCAAATACGTTACTTGGCTTAAAGCTGATGGCTGCAGCATCCATAAGCGATCATGCGTTATATCTTTTTCTGCCAATATTCCTAAGGTTAATTTACTGCCAGGAATGATGTTTTTGATTGATGTACTGTTTGCCAATTCAAAAGTGGTACTCGCTGTAAAACAAGCCCCACTAGTTTTAATAATTTGAAAAAGAACTCCATCAAGTTGTATATAGTCACCTTTGGATAAGGAGTATTTACCTGTGTTATTGGATGTCAAAAGGATTGTCCCAAGATCAAGATTTTCCTGATAATCAGTAACTTCAATGTCTTGATGAGCAAAACCTGAAAAAAAACAAAATAAATCTTTTTTACTTCTTGCCATAAAACTGTACCCTCGTTAGATTTCTAATAGCTTAGCAGTTTTAGTGCTATACGTTGATCTTCTTTTTCCAAAAATACTTTATATCCACAAGCATGGGAAATATTAATAAAATTACTTAACTTAATATCTTTCTCTATTCCTGAGCTAATATTTTGGATCACAGTATGGGATAAACCAGATTCATCCGCCTATTTCCGCACCAACTTATGTGCCTCATCCATCGTAGCGTGAATGGTTTCGGAAAGTAAAAATTCATTGTATTCATTTTCAAACTTTTCTTTAAAAGTTGCATCTTGCATTTTTTGTTCTAATGTCGAAAGCATGTGTTTAAGCATAATAATTCTCTATTAGATCGCCTAATGAACCTAAAAATGATATTTTGTTTGCTAATGCGATGGCAAATCTTGCAAGATATTATTTGTTTTTTTGGTGCCAGCCGATATACTGATCAAATAGTACCTGATGAAGATGGTTCAACTATTACTTGCATTGATAGTGTCTGTGGGGTCGAGAACAGCAGCACCTTGGTTATACCAGGACTAGCTTTTATGGTTTTTGAACTCATGCTGGGATGAGCATGCGGCGGCTACGCCGCCGAGCTTCTCCACCGCCATGATATCAATTGGGTCAAATCTGAGACACCTGGTGATGATTATCTAGCTTCATCTGGTCTTCAAGCTGCGATTGTAGATTGATAAAATCGTTTGTTCGTACTTCGCATAATGCCGTCATAGCTGCCAAATCGTTCTTATGGGAAGTCAATCTCAACCCGCCTGGGGGAATTTGTATCATTTCGGCTCCAAATGATGCTTTAATTATTGCAAAATCTTTCGACAAGTTTAATAGAATTTTTTTCGAAGCAGTACTACAAACTTCCTTACTAAAATCAACCTGAAACCAATTTTGATATTTTTGAGTAGTCATATTATAAAATTTTTTCGATGTTTTAGTTTGCGAGGTATAGTTCGGTTCAGGATGAACAGGTTCATCAGAGCAGTACTCATAAACAACATGCATAGGAAAAAGTTTTTGGGCACCACCTACACCTTCTATCCATTGTTTAGTAATGGGAGCCCAATCTTTAGCCTTGTGTAGATCTTTTGTTGAGTCTACTTGCGTTTGCAGCTCTTTGATGATGGTATTTTTAAAATCAAAATGTTGTTCCGTGATTGTTTTCCCATTCAGCATATAAGTGACACCAATTGTGTTCACTTTATTGTATTGGGCCACTAATTCTGCGAATACCTTTCTGCCTTCTTCATTACTTGCTTTAGATGTTCATCCTAATGCAAGTAAGGAAGAGCTCATCTTGGAAAGTGGATTAAAATATGACATTATTCATTTATATTCAAAATATTTTAATTAATTAAGATCAATGTTAGGATAATATTTTCTTTTTGCAGGGAAGGATTGTTATGAAAAAGGCTCAGTTGATTAATGTTGTATTAATGTGTGTAGGGGCTAGTACTGTAAGTGCTGGTACTATGGGGACGAGTTATATCCCAGGTTCTTTTGTTGCTTCAATTAGCGCAGGACCTGTGTGGCCTATCGATCCGGGTAGAAGCCAGAATTTAACTTTGGCGCCAGAAATTGAAAAAACTTATACTGCCACCAACGCAGATCAAACACTAGCAGATGGAGAGCTTTTCCTTGGCCTGCAAACTGGGTTGCCATATAGTCTAGTAGGGCAATGGGGTCTTGCAGTAGCAACAACCAGCCAGTTTAGTTTTTCAGGGGAAGTTTGGGACGATACATTTGCGGAATTTAATAATTACACCTACAGTTATAAACTTCGTCACACACACATTGCGGCAAAAGGAAAATTGCTCGCAGACAGGGGATATTTTGTTACTCCGTGGATAAGTGCCAGTATTGGTGTTGCATTTAACCAATCTAATAGTTTCATCAGTACTCCATTGATTTATGAAGCAGTAAATATGCCTCCTTTTGCTAATCATACAACCACAGACTTTACTTATACCGTTGGTGCCGGCATTCAGCGCAATATTACTCAAAATTGCCAGGTAGGCGTAGGCTATGAGTTTGCAGATTGGGGTAAGAGCAACTTGGGTGTTGCTGATGGGCAAACGACTACTCAAGTATTATCTCGCCCGCATCTTTATACGAATGGTTTGATGTTTAATATTACTTATGTTGCTTAATAGCAATTTTTATTCCTATCTTTTAGGGGCAATCTCTGTTTTTTGGCCAAGAAGGCCCAACTTGCAGGATGCCCCTGCTTAATCATAGTTTTTTAGTCCCATAAAGTTTTTCTTCCATACTGTTTATCTTATGCGAAAGCAAATTTGTTTTGTAACTTATTGAATAACATGAAAAATTATACGCATAGAGTCTATTTCTTTTGATTATTTTAAATTCAAGAAGCTTTTTTTATTCACATTTTGAATAATTTACTATACTCAAAGAGAATAGTTGATAGTTGTCTCAATCAAGCATTTAAACCGCAATTGAAATGAGATTCTATGATGCCTATATTGAAAAAAATTGAAGATGTTAGTGTAGATGAAGAAAAACTGATAGCGCTTAGCACCAAAGCGCAAAAGGATGTTAAACAGTCTATAACGCAGGCTAATCAGGATTTAGTAAAGTTAAATCAGCTCATTGATAGCTTTAATAATAAAGATAATCGTGAGGAAAAAATTCAAGCTTTGACAGAGATTTATCAAGAGTATAATCGAATGAATCATCAATACTCCATGCTATTTATGGAGTATTGTCCAGACTATCAAAAGCTAATCCATGAACAATTATTTACGGAAATACAAAATCAATATCGTTTATTCGGTTTACCATCGTTACCGGTAAAAAATGAACAGGAAGCAAAAGCGCGAGAAAAAGTTTTATCTCCTTTACCTGATATTTTGACCAATATGCCCCCGGATAAAGTAAATCAATTACTGAAAATTTTATCTAAAGGGGAAAAATATAATATCGAATCTTTAAAAACGTTATTTGCTCCTTCAGAATCAGGATATAGTGAATTTGAAAAATTCTTATCCACGCACTCCATTAGTTTTTTAGGTGGCGGAAATTCAAAAAATTTCAAGATAGTAAACACAGAAACTCAGAGTACTTTTGTTTTAAAAGTTGAGAATCGTTTTGGCTTATCCAAGGAAGTAGAAGACCATTTACGAAATCAACCCAATTTAGCGGAAGTATTTACACCAGTTGCTGCGGAACGGTATGGTACTTATTTGAAGTCATCAGGACAACCGGTAACAAGAGCTTTGTTAATAACTGACTTCTGTGGGCAAGGAGACATCGACAGCGAAATAGTTAAAACTCAAAGTGATGAATCCAGGTTAAAATCAGCATTAAATATATACACTCAGATGGCTACTACTTTAGAGAGCATGCGCAAAAGTGGTTGTGCTTTTCCTGATATGAAAAATAGTAATTGGCTGCTTGATGAAAATAGAAAGTTACAGATAGCAGATACAAAATCATTTCTATTTACTGATGCCAATGGGGATGTTGATCGGATTAAGCCCACTGGGTTTGTCAACACGATTTATATGAATCCTTGGGAATTTGAAACTCAGACTCAATTCTCTGCTGATAAAATGCATGCTTACATGTTAGGTTTGAATTTATATCACTATTTAACAAATTGTAATCTTGAAGCATTTTTCAGCAAGCATGAGCAGGATAATTGGGTTAAAAAATATAGTGCCAGAGAATTTGATTTTAGTGCGCCTATATTTAAGTCGCCAGAAGGAGAGGCTTTAAAGAAATTAATATTAAATTTGGTGCGTACGGAACCTGCTAATCGAATAAGTGTCGACGAAGCCTTAAGGAAATTAGAAGAAATTAGCTTGTCTTTTGGAAAGAATGCCGCGGTTGGATTAGAGAGAGATAAATTTTCTATAGAAAAACAACATTGTAATGATTTATTTGCCCAAGCTGAATTATTGGCTTTGGAAACATATACCTATAATGCTCTTTATGATATTTACTTTAATGATTTTTCTGAAAAAATTGAGAGTGCAAAGAGTTTAGCCGAAATTACTTTAGTCAAAAATGATTTAGAAAAACTAATTGCTGATTTGAATGAATTTAAAGATGAAAAAGCAGATTGTCATCAGCTTGTCACTGAACTGGATAAAAGGATTAATCTTCCTGTTGAACAGCTTATAGATATTCTAAAAGAGATAGAAGAAACAACTACAATGGATGATTTGCTAGCGATTAAAAGGGATTTAGAAGTAAAACTACAAGAAATAGACCAGATACAGGCGAAAAAAAGATGAGTATCTGGATTATCTTGGGCATGTCAAAATATTAGCTCAAAAAACTAACTCATTCGATACTAAGATGGAAGTATACGTCCGGGAGTGCTTTGGAAAAATTCAGAAAGCAGGCACCTTTGAAGAATTGCATGACATTAAGAAACGCCTATCACATGTGGCACAGCAGTTGGAAAT
This sequence comes from uncultured Legionella sp., assembly GCA_964618245.1. Classification (GTDB taxonomy): domain Bacteria; phylum Pseudomonadota; class Gammaproteobacteria; order Legionellales; family Legionellaceae; genus Legionella. The sequence continues at coordinate 6,085 of CAZTYT010000051.1, forward strand.
GTTAAGCACTGAAAAAGACGATTGTAAGGAATTGTTAAGAGATATTGCTTATCTTGCTAAAGAAGCACAGGTATCCGATGCTACAAATGATAGTTATTTGACAATAATAGCTGAAAAAATTGAAAAAGCAGTGAATGTTGATGATGTCAAACAAATTAAAACAAAGTTAAATACTATTGCTAATGAGCTTGATAAAATTAGAGCTGAAAAAGAAAGTTGTGCTAGTATTCTGAACAAAATAGAAGAGTTACAAATTAAAACCAATACGAAAGGTGAATGCGAACTCGAAAGAGGTGCGATTCAGTCGGCCTCAGACTTGCCTCAATTAGCAGTTATTAAAGACAGGCTGGAGGTAAAAGTTGAGCAGTTGGAACAATTACTAAATAAAAAAAGAAATTTACGACAGGATTTATTAAATGGTGAAGAGGTAACTTCCGCAGATGGCGCATCTTCATTTAAAGAATATAAGAAGAAATTTGGTAAAATTCAGCAAACACAGCCAGTAAATGAAAATAAAAAAGAACCACCGACGCAGCAGTATACACCTAATAATTAACAGTTGATGGAGAATAATAATTATGACCACCAGTTTTTCTGAATTATGCTCGAAGCTTCATATCGATCCCAATCAAGGGAATGAGGCTGCACTTAAAACACTGGCGGACTGGTGTTTTAGCCATGTGTCTCGCGATGTTAGCTTTGAGGGGAGTCTTTCAGAAAAATATGGCCATTATGTTAAATTGGCAAGTGCTTATTTGGATGAATTTGTAACGCATATTCCTGAGCATAATACGGATGAGCTCCAATTTAATGGCATGAGCGTGATACAGTATGCTGCCTATCAAGGATATGACCATTATATTAAGGCCTCTGATTTACCGCCAAGTTTTTATAATACTGGGACTGCTGCCGGGATGACTGCTTTACATCTGGCTGCGGTAAGAGGCTATGTGAATACTGTAGAGGTTTTATTGGATAAAGGGGCCAATCCTTTACTAGAAAACAATAATGCCCAATTGCCTATCTATAGTGCCTTAATGGTGCCAATGTTGCATGAGCAAGATCTAATCCATAAAAAAGAACGGGTTTTTAATTGCTTAAAAAAACAAGCACCACAAAGCATTATGCATCAAGATAAAAGTGGAGACACAGTGTTCCAATTGATGGCTACATATGGCTTTTATCATTTGATGCAGGAAACTTTGAAAGAGGGGACTCAACTTGCTTTTTCCCACAATAATTTATTGCATTATCCAATTCACAATGCCATCTTAAATCAGCAAATGGATATTTGCCGTTTATTGCTTGAAATTCCGCAGGTGGGTACTTTGGCCGATGGCGAAAACAGGGTTGCATTGCATTACGCAGCACGCTATGGGAATAAAGAGTTAATTGAATTATGTTGCCAGGTCACGGCCGATATAAACATTCGTGACAGATACAATAAAACCCCTCTGATTTTGGCAGGGGAGGCAGATAATATTGATGCTGTAGCTATTTTACTTGAGAAAGGTGCGGATCAAACTTTAACTGATTATGAAGGCCATTCTATTGCTTATTATGCTGAAGAATCAGGTGATGAACGCTTGAAGGCTTTGTTAGAAGAAAGTTAATCATCCTCAGTTAGGTTGAGTAATTCATAATTATTTTTGTCGGGCCTTGGCCTGACAGTTATTAAAAAACTTATTCAGTAGAAAATAAAATCAAAGCAATAATAGCAAATAGCATGCCTAACCCTTGTTTTATAGACAGTTCTTGCTTTAAAAAGATCATACAGAGTATTAGGGTGATCATTGGGTACATAGAAGTTACCAAGACCACCGGCATAGTTGGGCCATTTCGTAGTGCTAGAATGAAAAAAATGCAGGCAATTCCGTTCGCTAAACCATTAAGTAAACCATAAGTGCTGCCTTTAGCAGAAAGATCAGGTTTAAAGCCTAGCAAAGTGAGAGCAATTACCCCTGATATCAAGACACCGATACTGGAGTAAAAGGTAATGGATAATGGGCAAATGTAATTTGATGCTCTTGTTCCCCAATATCCCCACGCCCCATAAAGACATAGCGCAATTAAAGAAGGAAAATACCAAGACCCCAGATTCATTTAATTTCCTTGTTGGAACTGACTACACAGAATAACTGTTTGGTGAAGAAAATAATACCACGGAGTGAAATTATATCTTCGAAAGAATTTATCTTTGAAATCAGGATAGTAAAGGGTATATAGTAAAATATCTGGAGCGAATGTACTCATTTTATAATGATCGTATATGTTACAGAGAATTTTCATGACATAAAGAAACTACTGGCCTTCCAGTTATTCAATTGTTCAAGGATGAGAAAATGATTAAAAAAATAATTGCGGGGAGTTGCATGATGCTAGCTATGGCTTTTGTTCATGCAGGAGCTCCTGTATGGACATTTTTGCCGTTAACAGCGACTCAAATCACTGTTCCAAAGAATGAGACTGCTACAGTTAAATATCGAATCATAAATCAGTCTCCAAAAACTCATACTTTGATAATGAAAGCCATTCCCGGGATAACTCAAGTGACTTCAGCGGGCAACTGTCCTAATCCATTTGTTTTAGGCAATCATCAATCCTGTATTTTAAATTTAACCATTAACGGGAGTGCTCTAAGCGGGAATGTGCGGGGCGGCCCTATCGTATGTCAACAAGGCAGTTTGAATCAATGTTATCAACCAAGTCTTGCCAATAGTTTACAAATTACCAAAGCTCCTGCCGCTAATTATACCGTCGGAGGCACTGTTTCTGGACTTTCTGGTACTTTAGTATTAGAAAATAATGGCAGTGATGCATTAACAATTAATGCTAACGGAACGTTTACTTTTCCTAACGCTTTGCCCCCCCGGAAGTGCTTATGCAGTGACAATACAAAGTCAGCCAGCCATTCAAACATGTACGGTGAGCAATGGTAGTGGCACAATAGATGGAGCTAATGTTACTAATGTTAATGTAAACTGTATCACACACACTGCGGCATTAACCCCGAGTGTCAATAACCTGGCATTAAGTGTCACTGGATTGACAGAATATGGTGTAAGTGGAACACCTTCATCTGGTCTTGCGCGAATCATTACCATTACCAACACCGGAAGCAATGCGGCAGTTAATTTGACGGTGACACCACCAACATGGCCTATGGGAACTACAAGCTCCACAACTTGCGGCAGTTCACTAGCTGCGGGTAACAGCTGTACCATTACTGTTACTCCGGGCAACACCGCAACCTCTAATGGCAGTAACCCTTGTTCAAATGGTAATGCTCCGGTTCCTGGAGTCATTCACGTGACTGCAGATAATGCCAGCACCGCATCCATTAATGTTGTTGTGTTGAGCTATGGCTGTATTTACCAAGGAGGATATGTGTATGCATTTGATGATACTTCCCCAAATAGCGGAAATGTGGGAGGGAAGGTAGCCACGACAACCGATCAGATAGCTCCTGCTACTGGTATTATATGGAGTTCAATTGGTAGTGGAGGCAGCAGCAGTGACGTTGCTGATGATATTATTTATGGTGTTTCGGAAATATCGACCACTTCTTCGCCAGATCCAAGTACAGGGCAAGTAGCAGGCCAAGTGGCCTGTGATGGCAGTATCGATGGTGCATGTAATACCAATAATATTTATGTGTATTATCAAAACAATGCAACAAACGCCCCAATTAATCTTTCCTATTACGCTGCAGGATTATGTAAACAAACAATTAGCAGTTTTTCTGATTGGTATCTGCCAGCAATTTGTGAGTTGGGGTATGGGAATAGTCCTTGTGGTACGGTAGGGGCACCTACTCTACAAAATATGCAATCCAATCTTGTTGATTTTAATAGTCTCCATTTACTTGCGGGTTACTATTGGAGTTCTAATGAAGATTCAACTACCCCTCAGTTTAATGGGTTGGCTCAATTTTTTGCTTCAGGGGGCGGAAGTTTTCAGGGTTTTTATGGTAAGAATGTTCAGTATGGAGTTCGCTGTTCACGAGCTTTAACATTGTAGTTCTTTATCTTGTTTCTTATAAGGTCATTTATGATCTTATAAGAAACACATCAAGAAATATCCACAAAATCTGTGGATAACTGTGTGAATTAGCTGATAAGGAAATTATTAGGTGCAGTTGTAATCAGTAGCTATATCGTTTAACCAAGTTTTTATCTACAATAGTATTTTAACTAAAATAAATATTCTTATGTATAAACCACTAGCCCTTTTTATGGGCTTACGCTATACGCGTTCACGTAAAAAAAATCATTTTGTCTCATTTATTTCTTTAAGCTCCATGCTTGGTATTGGCATGGGGGTAATGGTATTGATTACCGTTTTATCAGTAATGAATGGTTTTGATCAACAGATTCACAAACGTTTTTTTGGTATGGCGCCAGAAATTTCGGTGACGGGTTTTGGTGATCGTTTGGAAAACTGGCCTGTAATAGCAGATAAAATTAAAACCATCCCTGAGGTCAAATCGTTATCTCCTTATGTAGGGGCTCAAGGCCTTTTAGTGCATGAAGGGCAGGTGTTGCCCATTATTCTAACTGGAGTAATGCCGGATAAAGAGCAGAGCATGACTCATTTGAAGGATAAATTGGTGGCCGGTAGTCTTAATGATTTAAATCATTTTGGCATGATATTGGGGAAAGGGTTGGCCAATAATTTGGGGGTAATGGTGGGCGATAAAGTGACTGTGATGATCCCACAGGCTACCGTGACACCAGCTGGAATGGTTCCGCGTTTTAAACGTTTTACCGTAGTAGGGATTTTTTCTGCTGGAACAGGGTTTAATTTCGATACCAAATTGGTATTTATTAATATGGAAGATGCTCAGAAGTTACTGCAGTACGGTGATGAAGTATCTGGAATTAAGATAAAAATTAATAATGTTTATCAAGCACCAGAATTATCTGAGCGTATTTCCCATTTATTAGGCGACGAATATCAAGTTGGGAATTGGACTCAGCAATATGGCGATTTCTTTCAGGCGGTTAAAATGGAAAAAACCATGAT
>CAZTYT010000052.1:0-11044 GCA_964618245.1 uncultured Legionella sp.
CGATAAACGGATGCAGCCTTCGTTGCCAAAAGCAGAACCTGGTACCAGGGCTACGCCTACTTCGTTGAGTAATTTTTCGGAAAACTCCAGGTCGTTGGCATAACCGCGTTTTTCAATGACTTCCTGAACACTTGGAAAAATATAAAAAGTGCCATCTGCGGGAATCACTTCAACGCCTGGGATTTGCTGCAGGCGATCGGCTACGTAATCATGGCGTTGGTGGAAGGCTTCAACCATGGCCAGTACACTTTCATTACCGCCATTTAGTGCCGCCACTGCTGCTCTTTGGGCAATCGAGCAGGGGTTTGAAGTGGATTGGGATTGGATGGTTTTCATGGCATTCATTAACGGCAACGGGCCTGCTGCATAGCCAATGCGCCAGCCAGTCATGGCATAGGCTTTGGATACCCCATTGAGCACCACTGTCCTCTCATAGAGTTCCGGGCATGCGTTTAGGATATTTACAAAAGGTTGGCTCCATAGAATGTGCTCATACATATCATCAGAGGCAATAATGATTTGGGGGTGTTTTTTTAATACTTGAGCTAATGCTTTTAACTCGTCTAATGTGTAAGCAATGCCCGAAGGATTTGATGGGCTATTTAAGAAAATTAAACGCGTTTTAGGGGTAATTGCTGCTTCCAATTGTTGCGCATCAATTTTATAACGCTGGGCGGGCGTGGTGGAGATAATTACAGGCGTTGCTTCTGCCAATAAAACCATATCAGGATAAGAAACCCAATAAGGGGCTGGAATAATGACTTCATCACCAGGATTAAGTAACGCTTGGCAGAGGTTATAGCAGCTTTGTTTTCCGCCAACAGAAACCAGAATTTGATTGGTCTGATAGTCAAACCCATTGTCGCGTTTAAATTTGTTTTTAATGGCTTCTTTAAGTTCTGGAATGCCATCCACTGCAGTGTATTTAGTAAAACCTTGTTTAATTGCGGCAATGGCCGCTTCCTTGATATAATCTGGGGTATCAAAATCAGGCTCACCAGTGCCTAGATTGATTACGTCATGTCCTTGGGCGCGCATTTGGGTTGCTTTAGCGGCAACCGCCAAAGTGGGGGAGGGTTTAACTTTTTGCACGCGCTTTGCTAATGCGATATCCATTTATTGCTCCTATGATATATACTTATACCTATGAAAGATTTGTTCAAACTCTATGCTGATTATCAGCCTGCCGGCGACCAACCTACGGCGATTGCTTCTCTGGTTGACGGCTTAAACTCAGGTTTAGCCAAGCAAGTATTGCTCGGGGTTACCGGATCGGGTAAAACCTTTACCGTTGCCCATGTGATCCAGGCAATGCGCCGTCCTACGTTAATTATGGCTCCTAATAAGACGCTTGCTGCTCAGCTTTATGGCGAATTTAAAGCTTATTTTCCTGATAATGCAGTGGAATATTTTGTTTCCTACTATGATTATTATCAGCCTGAAGCTTATGTGCCTGCGTCGGATACTTTTATTGAAAAAGATTCCTCCATCAATGAGCACATTGAGCAAATGCGTCTTTCCGCGACTAAAGCGTTAATTGAGCGTAAAGATGCAATTATCGTGGCCACAGTGTCTGCCATTTATGGTTTGGGCGACCCCGATTCCTACTTGCGTATGGTATTACATCTTTCCCGTGGAGAACAATGCGGGCAGCGTAAAATTTTAAGTCGACTTGCTGAAATGCAATACACTCGGACCAATATGGTTCTAGAGCGGGGGCAATTTCGCGTTCATGGCGATGTGATTGATATTTTTCCTGCCGATTCGGAGAAGATTGCCATTCGAGTCGAATTATTTGATGATGAAGTAGAAAATATTGCGCAATTTGACCCTTTAACCGGGGAAGTTTTACAACGCTTGCCGCGGGTAACTATTTTTCCTAAAACCCACTATGTGACTCCCCGCGAACGTATCTTACAAACAGTTGATTGGGTCAAAGAAGAGCTACAAGAACGGCTTGAGGAATTTAAAGCGCAAAACAAATTAGTGGAAGCCCAGCGCTTGGAGCAACGGACTTATTTTGATATTGAAATGATGTTGGAATTAGGTTATTGCTCGGGTATTGAAAATTATTCTCGTTATTTATCAGGACGTAATGCCGGCGAACCCCCACCTACTTTATTTGATTATTTGCCGCCGGAAGCATTGTTAATTATCGACGAATCGCATGTTACCGTACCACAAATTGGTGGCATGTACCGAGGCGATCGTTCTCGTAAAGAAACCTTGGTGCAATATGGATTTCGCCTGCCTTCCGCGTTGGATAATCGCCCTTTACGCTTTGAGGAATTTGAAAATCGCTCCCCACAAACCATTTATATCTCTGCAACACCTGGGCCTTATGAAAAAGAACATTCTGATAATGTTGCTGAACAAGTAGTACGTCCTACCGGTTTAGTGGATCCTGAGGTAGAAATTCGTCCGGTACGCACCCAGGTGGATGATATTATGTCGGAATCTCGTCACGTCATTCAACACGGTGGCCGGGTTTTAATTACCACCCTAACCAAGCGGATGGCAGAAGATTTAACCGATTACCTGAATGAGCATGGCATTAAAGTACGTTATTTGCATTCGGATGTGGATACTGTAGAACGAGTGGAAATTATTCGTGATTTACGCTTGGGCGTTTTTGATGTGCTCGTGGGAATCAACTTGTTGCGTGAAGGGTTAGATATGCCTGAAGTTGCTTTGGTCGCTATCCTGGATGCCGATAAGGAAGGATTTTTACGCTCGGATCGTTCTTTAATTCAAACCATAGGACGTGCTGCACGGAATATGAATGGGCGGGCTATTCTGTATGCTGATAAAATCACGGGATCCATGCAGCGTGCCTTGGAGGAAACCAACCGGCGACGAGAAAAACAAAAAGACTTTAATGAAAAGCATGGCATTACTCCTAAAGGCATCAATAAATCCATTGCCGATATCATGGAAGGTGCTTATATGGGTAAACGCAAAGAGGTTGTTGCCGAGCCTGCTCCAGAATACAGCCAATGGTCAACCAAGGAATTGGTAAAACACATTAATACCCTGGAAAAACAAATGTATTTGCATGCTAAAAATATGGAGTTTGAAGCGGCAGCTAAAGTCCGGGATCAGTATCTTTTGCTTAAAGAGCAACTGTTAAAAAGTAGCCCGACGGATGTAGATTTTGAACCCTGAGGTTCAAGTGGGCAGCGGGTGAATCGGTTCAGGCTTCCCACTTCAAGGTGGGCATGCACAACGCCGATTTCAGGTTGCTTCCCAAGCTGTTAGCATTGGTTCGAAAATCAATTCACCATCGGGTTAATCAGATTATATCATTTACACATTGATCAAAGTCAAGATAGCTTGTGTTAGTGGCTAAATTTTTATAGGATTTTGCGCAACAGGATAGATAACCCACTTAATTGAAATGAGGAGTAATTATGGCCGCAACCCCGTCGACGATGTTGCCTTTAGGCAGCAAGGCGCCTGGTTTTAATTTAATTGACACGCGCAATAACAAAATGGTCTCGTTGACAGAATACAAGTCGGCTATTGCGACCGTGATTATGTTTTTGTGTAACCATTGTCCTTATGTAAAGCATGTGCAGGCGAAAGTAGTCGAATTAGCGAATCGTTATCAGTCTCAAGGAATTGTCTTTATTGCAATTAGTTCCAATGATGCTGAAAAATATCCGGCAGATGGCCCTGAGCAGATGCAATTAGAAGCGGAGCAGGCTCATTATTCTTTTCCATATCTGTATGATGAAAGCCAGGAAGTTGCGCAAGCTTATCAAGCAGCCTGTACCCCAGATTTTTATATTTTTGATAAAGACTTGCTTTGCGTTTATCGTGGTTGTTTGGATGAGTCTACTCCCGGTAATAATAAACCAGTTACCGGAGCGCATTTGCAAGAGGCATTGGATTGTATTCTTGCAGGTAAACCGGTAAATCCTGAACAAAAGCCTAGTATTGGTTGTAATATTAAGTGGAAGTAAGAATCGCCGCTATGTTGGGCCTTGGCCCAACATGATTATCTTGATTTGTTTACTGTAAAAACGGTTTCATATCAAAAACATTCCGGATCTGCTTTTTCCCAATAAGGTTTATAGCTTTCCGGAATATTGTCACCTAGCAATTGGCCAGGGCTTAAATAGTCATAAATTTGATCGAAGGTTTTTACTTCTTCTGTACTGGTACGCCGCATAATATGATGAGGTTTTAAATCACTGGGATTATTTAACCCTAAAGCGCCAACCATTTCTAAAAAACTGTGCATTGTATTTTTATGAAAATTAGCGACTCGGTATTTTTTTTCATCGACTACCAAGCCATATTGTAAGCGCTTGCTTTGAGTGCTCACCCCTGTTGGGCAAGTATTGGCATTGCATTGCTTTGTTTGCAGGCAACCAGTAGCCATCATCATGGCTCGAGCTGAATTACAGATATCTGCCCCCAAGGCAATATTCGTCACTAGATCAAAGCCATTGGTTACTTTACCACTACAAATAATGTGAATTTTATCGCGCAGGTTAACTCCCATTAGTGCATTATGCACAAATACCAAACCTGATTCTAAAGGGGTGCCAATGAAATCAGCGTATTCCACCGGAGCTGCTCCTGTGCCGCCTTCTGCGCCATCAACAGTAATAAAATCAGGTAAGATATTGGTTTGTAACATGGCCTTACAAATAGCTAAAAACTCTTCTCGACGTCCCAAACATAACTTAAATCCTATGGGTTTGCCTTTGGATAATTCACGTAATTTTTTAACAAAATAAAGAAGGCCGATAGGGGTATCAAACGTACTATGGGCAATAGGTGAGAGAACATCCTTCCCTAAAGGAACTTTTCTTGCTTTAGCAATTTCTGGGGTTAATTTGGCTGCAGGAAGAATGCCTCCATGCGACGGTTTGGCTCCTTGCGAAAGTTTAATTTCGATCATTTTGACCTCTGGGCGATTTGCTTCGATAGCAAACTCTTGGGGATCAAAATGCCCTTGTGCGTCACGGCAACCAAAATAAGCAGTCCCTATTTGAAAGACTAAATCACCACCTTGCAAGTGGTAAGGGCTAATTCCACCCTCTCCAGTATTTTGGGCAAATTTGCCAATCATTGCGCCCTTATTCATGGCCATGATGGCTTTACCTGATAAGGCGCCAAAGCTCATTCCAGAAATATTGAGCCGTGATGCACTATAAGGCTGTAAGCAGTCAGGGCCTCCAATGGTAATGCGAGGTTCTACTTCTGAGGCATGTTTGGGGGTTATTGAATGCAAGGCCCAGGTATAACCAACACTGGTAATATCGCGTTCAGTACCATAAGGAATAGTATCACGGGTGTTTTTGGAGCGTTCATAAATTAGGGAACGCATTTCCCTGTTAAAGGGGAGCTCGCTCTCATCTGTAGCAATAAAATATTGTTGAAATTCAGGCCGAAGAAATTCTAGAAAATATCGTATATGGCCTAAGACTGGAAAGTTACGCAAAATAGTATGTTTTTTTTGCAATAAGTCATATATCCATAAGATCAGAATTGGGATCAGGAAGGCAATAAACCATCTGATATCGTGGATCATGGTAAAAAATGCAAAAATGACTAATACGGTGACTCCAAATCCTATATACCATTGACGTCGCATGGTTAATTCCTTTTAACTTAAGCAGTAAGCAGGTTGAGACTTCAACCTGCTAATTGTTAATCAGCATCAGAAATATGCTCTACATCACCATGAACCATTTTATTGATTTTATTTTCTAACGAGGAAATAAATTGAGTGACCTGGTGATGTTGATGAGCCTGTTGGCTTTTACATAGAACCAGTTCATGGCTAATGTCCAGTGCGGATAACAAAAGCGCATGAAAATCATCCAGTTGTTTTGTTTTCTTTTTATTAAGGGTGATTTGATTGTTTAATTTTTGCGCTGCCAATATTAAATTTGCTTCCTCACTTTCTGGGCATTTAATTTCATACGATTTATTAAACAGTTTAATTGTACATGATTTTTTAGACATGATAAGGCCTTCGTACCGATAAGATATTTGCCATAAATAGTAACAATTTTGCAGCCATGCAGCAAATAGTGAGGTGAACCTTGCTCTTAAATCGGTTATTATTAAATTATTTTTTATAAATGAGTTAAACATGTCTGTAGAAAACGAACCGATGTCTTTGCCGGATTATAATGGCTTTGTTGATGCGATTTCTTATTTATCACTTCCTATTTCAGCGAGCAACTTGCATGGAATTATGTGTGGCTATCTTTGCGCGGGAGCCGATGCGCAAGGTGAATCCTATTTGCGGGCATTATTGAACAATAAAAAAGACGGACAAAGTCGTCATGCATTACTTGCCATGTTTGAAGTATTCTCCGTTAGTCAACAGCAAATTAATCATTTTGATTTTGAGTTTCAAATGATGTTGCCTGGAGAAGATGAATCTTTAATTGAACGCGCAAAAGCTTTTAGCGAATGGTGTGAAGGGTTTACGCAGGCGTTAACCCTGTCAGGGGTAAGTACTGATAGCTTTTATGAAGAAGAAGCGCAAGATGCCTTACACCACCTGGTGGAGTTTGCTCAGCTGGATTGTGAGGGCCTGGATGTTGATGAGGGCGATGAGCGAGCTCTCATGGAGGTCAGTGAATACACTCGTATGGCAGTCATTCGTTTACATGGCGATTTAAAGACAGAAAATAGAACACGTGGCGGCTCTGACCTGACCCACTAAGGATATGGTTATGATAACTCAGCAAGAATATCAGGAAAGGCGACAAAAATTAGCACAGGCCTTGCCTCAGGGCAGCCTTGCCATTATCCCTGCAGCGCAAGAAGCTTTGCGTAACGGCGATTCACACTACCGCTTTCGTCAAGACAGTGATTTTTATTATTTAACCGGTTTCAATGAGCCAGACGCTTTGTTGGTATTAATTGCCGGGCAAGGGGGGGGATGCTCAAAGCATTCTTTTTAACCGGGTTCGTAATCCAGCAGAAGAGCAATGGACTGGAAAACGTTTAGGGCAAGAAGGCGCTATTCATGAGTTAGGGATGCAAGCGGCTTTTCCTATTCATTCGCTGGATGAAGAATTGCCTAAATTATTAGCAGACAAAACGGCTATTTATTATGCGTTGACACGAAACCCCGCATTAGAAACAACAATTACTCAAGCGCTGCAAATGGTAAAAAACCAAGTACGCCGCGGCATAAAGGCTCCTCTTAGTTTGTGTGATTTGGAGCCGCTTTTAGGCGAGATGCGCTTGTTTAAGAGTGATGCTGAATTAGCGCTAATGCGTAAAGCGGCGCAAATTTCTGTGGATGCCCATCTATGTGCAATGCGTCGGTGTAAATATTTGCAATATGAGTATGAGCTGGAAGCAGAATTGATTTATGAATTTAGTCGTCAAGGCTGTCGAAATGTTGCTTATGACCCCATCGTTGGCGGTGGGGAAAATGCTTGTGTTCTTCATTACACTGATAATAATCAAGCTTTGCATGCGGGTGATTTAGTATTGATTGACGCAGGGGGAGAATATGCAAACTATGCCGCTGATATTACCAGGACTTTCCCGATTAATGGTCAATTTACTCCTGAACAACGTAGTATTTATGAGTTAGTATTGAAAGCCCAGAAAGCTGGAATAGCTGCAATTAAGCCCGGCTTGCCATGGAATGGTGTGCAGCAAATCATATTACAAATATTAACAGAAGGCTTATGTAAGTTAGGTATTTTAAAAGGCAGTGTCGACCAGCTCATAGCCGAAGAGGCTTATAAACCCTTTTATATGCATAACTCGGGGCATTGGTTGGGACTCGATGTGCATGACAGTGGCCAGTATAAGATAAATGGGCAGTGGCGTGCTTTGGAGCCAGGAATGGTTCTTACAGTTGAACCAGGGTTATACATTAGTTCTAATATGCCCGGTGTAGAGCAACGTTGGTGGGGAATTGGAGTGCGCATTGAAGATGATGTGCTAGTTACTCCTTCTGGTCATGAGGTATTGACGGCCGCCTTACCCGTGGATATTGATGCAATTGAGGCTTTAATGCGTGAGTAAACAAGAAGTAGATATTCTTATTATTGGGGGCGGCTTAACGGGAGCGACCTTAATGCTCGCTCTACAGGGCTTGGGCTATAGTGTTTTATTAGTAGATGGCCAACCTTTTAATAATAAAGTGAGCCCTGATTTTGATGCGCGCTCTTTAGCGCTGTCTCCTGCTAGTCGTCGCATTTTGTCGATGCTTGGTCTCTGGGAGCATCTACAAGAACAAGCTTCTCCTATCCATTTTATCCACGTTTCTGATCAACATCATTTTGGTGTTTCACGCTTACATGGCAAACCTGATGAGCCATTAGGTTATGTGGTGGAGATGCAGCACATTAATAAGGCCTTGCAGCAATCACTTGATACTAAACGTATTTTAGCCCCTGCCAAGTTACAAGCTTTTGATCCCGCTACTAATGAGGCAACAGTAAGCACTGAAACTGGAGAGGTGCGCATTAAAACCCGTTTAGCGGTTGCTGCGGATGGGACTCATTCACCTATGCGGCGTTTTTGTGGTTTACGTGCAGAGACAAAATTGTATGCTCAACAAGCAATAGTCGCGAACATTGGCTTAATAAGGCCACACGAAGGTCGAGCTTACGAGCGCTTTACTGTGCATGGGCCATTGGCCTTACTGCCTATGCAAGATAATCGCGCGTCACTTGTATGGGCTATGCCACCAAGAGAGGCAGAAAAACTGATTGCATTATCAGATACAGAATTTTTACGTCAACTACAAGAGGCTTTTGGTTATCGTTTAGGCCGCTTGACTAAAGTAGGCAAACGTTTTTCTTTTCCGCTCCAACAAGTTTTAATGCCACAACAAATAAAAAACTCGGTAGTCTTTGTAGGGAATGCCGCTCATACTCTACATCCGGTTGCAGGGCAAGGTTTTAATTTGGGGTTACGGGATGTAGCTGTATTAGCTCAATGCATTGCTAAAGAAGGATTAAGTAAGGCGATGTTAGAGCACTATATTCAATTTAGAGCGCATGATCAAAAAACGATCGCTCGTTTAACGGATGGACTGATTACTCTTTTTACCAGTGATTTGCCCGGATTAAGTTTTGCGCGCGGGATAGGATTAGTTGCTTTGGATAATCTTCCTGCGCTAAAAAGACTTATATCACGTTATGCCCGTGGTTATGGTGGCATAATTCCTGATTTGGTTTGTGAAATTGCGTTGCAGGAAAATAGAGGTTTAGCCCATGAAAGGTGAATTTGATATTTTGGTCATTGGTGGTGGTATTGTTGGCTTGACAGCCGCTTTGGCGATGGCACAACAAGGCTATTCGGTAGCAGTGATTGATGCAGGTTCTTTAGAGGCAGATACATCCCTTCCTGATCTACGTGTTTATGCTATTAATCAAGCTTCCCAATCGTTATTAGAGCAATTAGGTGCATGGGCTAATATAGATCAACAAAGAATTTCTCCTTACCGACAAATGCATGTATGGGATTCTGTAAATGGTGCGCATATTGATTTTGATTCCCGTAGTATTGGCGTTGCTTTTTTGGGACACATTATTGAAGAGTCTGTACTTAAACAGGCATTGTTGCAACAAATTGCGCAACAACCACTAATCAGCTTATTCCCTCACCACTGTGTTAAGAAAATTGAAGAAGCAGAGGCACAGGTTAGTATTTCAAGTGAACAACAGAGTTGGCAAGGCCGATTATTAATGATTGCTGATGGTGCCAATTCACCGGCACGCCAACAACTCAATGTCGAGCTAACGAGCTGGTCTTATCAGCAGCATGCTTTAGTTGCTATGGTCGAAATAGAAAAAGCGCATCAGCAGACTGCCTATCAGGTATTTAATCCCGATGGGCCTTTGGCTTTTTTGCCTCTGGCTAATTCACATCAATGCTCAATCGTTTGGTCTACATCGCCTGAACGTGCGCAAGAATTGCTAGCATTGCCAGAAGAGAAATTTAATCAGGCTTTAACCGAGGCTTTTGCCGCTAGGTTGGGCCAGGTAAAGGTATTAAGCAAACGGCATCAATTTCCACTGCAGATGCGTCACGCGAAACAGTATGTAGGTGAGCGTTGGCTTTTGTTGGGTGATGCTGCTCATACTATTCATCCTTTGGCAGGTCTTGGTTTGAATATAGGGTTGGCCGATGTGAATGCGTGGATTTGTTGCATGGCAAAAAATAATTCGGGTCAGCTTGCCACTAAAAAAATATTAGGTACATACCAACGTGAGCGCAAACATGCGGTTTGGCAGGTGATCGCTTTAATGGAAGGTTTTAAACGATTATTTAGTCATGCTTTTTCACCAATTGCTATTTTAAGGGGCTGGGGATTAAGCCTATGTAATCAATTTACGCCACTTAAACGTCTCTTTATTCAGCACGCCAGTGGGAAGATTGATTTTCCTTAATCTTGCATTAAGAATGGATTTAATTTCTTCTCATCCGTTTAAAACGCTTTCTTTTTGCTTAAATTCAGTTCAAAAATAATTTAAAAAATTTTTATTTTAGGCATATTGCTTAATATTTGTTTAAGTTTGGCCTCATATAATGGCTATATGATTTAGTAATATTGTAAGGGGGAGCCAAATGTCTTGGGCTAAATTTTTTAATGTCAGACCAACAAAAATAATAACAACTATTAATCAACGTGTATCACATTTGTGTGAAAGTTACTCTAATCTTGAAAACCCGATAGTGGGTAGAGAGATGTATAACTTACAAAGAAGAACCATGTTAGCTCGTATCGATGGTCAAAATCTTCACTCACTTTTTGAGAAGAAAGGTTTTCAACCGCGAGTAAGTAAAGAAGAAATTCATCAACTGCGTTATTCTGATATAGAGAATTACCAGCGTCTTAACCTTAATCCATTTGGATGGGGTGCCTGCCGTTCAGTGAATGATTTAAAATATTTTATAGAAAGTAACAAGGCGCATATCCAGGATAAATGGTTATATAAAATGTTTGGAAAAGCGGCTTCTTTAGGCGCATTAAAAACAGCGATGTCTATGGAAAGTGATGGTAATGATAGCGAAAAAGAAGTAATAATTCTTGAACACT
>CAZTYT010000053.1:0-10952 GCA_964618245.1 uncultured Legionella sp.
CTCGTGGATTTTTTATTTGAATGACTTGACCGCGATAACCATGGGTTACGCCTGGCAGATAATATTCAAATTCCAGAAGATTACACCAAAGTTACCATAAAAAATAATGGTGATGTTGAAGTTACTTTAATTGATGAACCAGAACCACAACTGGTAGGAACTATTCAACTGGCTAAGTTTGTTAATCCTGAAACACTCAACCCCATTGGCGCAGGTATTTATACAACTACGGATGAAACCAGTGCCTTGATGCAAAATCAGATTGAAGGTTCAAATGTAGATATGATGTCTTCTTTAATGGAACTTACAATGGCCCAACGTGTGTATCAACTTAATGCCAAAGCAGTACAAATTGCTGATGAACTGGAAAAACTGACCAATGAAATTCGCGATTAATTTACTATTACTATTGATCACATTATCAGCCAATGCAGAAACCATTTTGCGTTTTCATAATCATATTACTCCGGCTGCCAAGCGCGTGGAAGATTTGCTAATTATCACCCCAGATAAAAAACACTGGGGCAAAATAAAACTCGAGCATAAACCAACCGCGGGCACGCATATTAGCAAAAAACAAGTCATTGCTTGGTTACAACAGAAAACTGGTCTATTTACGTATCAATGGAGAGGAAAGCATAAAGCAATGATCCAGCCAATGACTCGCTCTTCCTCAAAAGAATTGATAGAAAAAGCTCAATTAACCCTAGCAAAGGAATTAAATAAATATTATTCTGAAATCGAGTTACGCTCTATTACTGTCCCTAAAGACAGTGATATTGCCCTGGCTAACTTAAAAATTCAAATTCCCGCTTTATCGCCAGCAACTAAACGAATTTGTGTTCATCTTAATTACCAGAAGCGCTCTATTCCTATATGGTTTGCCGTAAAAGCCTATCAATCAGTATTAGTAGCGAAGCATAGAATTAAACCTTATACCTTACTTAAGCATCATGAGGTCATCATTCAAAAACGAAATATAACTGATTTACAAAAGCCTTTAACTCATTTCCCAAATACAGTGTGGTTAATTCATTCAATCAATAAAAATCAGGTTTTGACTGAAGCAGATTTAAAACCTCAACCAGAAATAATGCCAGGAAAAAAAGTTCAAGTACAAGTCCAGCAAAATGGGATTGCCATTGACATGGAAGCTGTAGCAGTAACCCATGGTTATCGCGGTCAAGTCATTCAAATAAAAAATCCACGAACTAATAAAATTTTTGAAGCCACTGTGACTAATAAAAATAAAGCGGAGATTATTGTATGAATTATTGGCTCAGGCGAAATGTCTTATTAATCTCATTCATTATGATTACTAACCAATCAGTATGGTCAGTTAATCTTTTTGATGAACAACTTTATCGACCATTAATTGCTGATCGCAAAGCCACCTTACCTGGTGATGTACTTACTGTGATTGTACTTGAAACTTCTAACGCTCAAACCAGTGCGGATCTTTCTTCTAAAAAAGAGATTAAAACTGCTTTGGAAGCAGGTTATAACCGTGATAATCACGAAGTAGAATTTGGCTTAACTGGCAAGGGAAATTCTGCTGCAAAAACAGGACGTAATGGCAAAATCAAAGCCGCTTTAACGGTTAGAATTAAAGCGGTTTTTCCTAATAAAACCTATTTAGTTGAAGGATTACAGAGGATAACTATTAATGGTGAACAACAGAGAATAATACTAAGAGGTATTGTTAGACCGGAAGACATTAGCCCACAAAATACTATTTTATCCACTCGCCTTGCTCAGGCCCACATTACCTATGCCGGGGCAGGTTCAGTTTCTAATTCACAAGATCGCAATTACATCTACAAGATCTTATCTTTTGCAGGGTTGGTCTAAATGCAGCGATTAATAAGTACCTTATTCTTTTTTTTACTGGCAATAAATTGGAATTGTGGGCATAGCGCCGTACGCTTAAAATCCATCGCAAGATTATCTGGTTTACAGGAAAACCCGCTTACTGGCTATGGATTAGTCATCGGCTTAGCGGGATCAGGTGACTCTAAACGCAACAAAGATACGACTCAGGCGATTGCTAACCTGTTACAAACCTTTGGTGTCACTCTAAGCCCCCAAGAGATTAACAGTAGAAATACTGCGACAGTTATTGTTACTACTAATCTGCCCTCTTTTGCTCATCAGGGAGATAAAATTGATATTAATGTGGCCTCATTAGGGGATGCTAAAAGTTTATTGGGTGGGACATTGCTAGTGACACCGCTTAAAGGAACAGATAATCAGGTTTATGCTTTAGCTCAGGGTCCTATTTCAATTGGTGGATTTAAATATGATCTTTATGGAAACGTTATTCAAAAAAATCATCCCACCACGGGACTAATTCCTGGTGGTGCCATTATAGAGAAAACTCTTTTCAACGATATGGTAGATAAGACTGGCGATTTACATTTAATTTTAAATCACCCTGATTTTACAACAGCAGACTCCATTGAAACAGCAATTAACGGTCAATTTGGAGACAATACTGCTCAAGCTCGTTCTGCACAAGATATCGAAATTCACCCTCCACGAGCAGCACAAAAACATTTTATTCGCTTTATTAGTCAATTGGAAAATATAGTAATCACTCCAGATAACCTACCCACTGTAGTAGTCAATGAACGAACCGGGGTGATAATTGCTGGAGCTGACGTCAAAATTGATGCAGTGACTATTTCACATGGTAACTTGCAAATATCTATCGCTACTGATTATCAAACCTCGCAGCCTACCGTAATTCAAAATATGGGGAGACAAGTACGTACAACAGTTACGCCTAAAACCAATATTAACGTAAATGAACAACTTGCCCACGCAGTGAAATTGAAAAAAGGGGCAACAGTCGCTGATTTAATTAGTGCATTAAGCAAAGTACAAACCTCAACCCGCGATATTATTGCCATTTTGGAAAGTTTAAAACGAGCCGGGGCATTACATGCCGACTTGGTTATTCAATAAGGAAAAAGATGAGACCAGATACCACCATCCAATTAATTAGCTTGGCTTTAGATGCTGCATTAATGCGTCAAACAGCTATTGCCAATAATATTGCCAACAGCAATACCCCAGGTTATCAAACTTTGGAAGTAAATTTTGAACAACAGCTCAATGAAAATAATAACAATAATATCGAGGTAATTATTCCTCGTTATCAAGTTAACGAACACCAATCCCCTGTCGATGAACAAATAGCATTAAACGTTCAAAACCTAACGCATTATCGCGCACTTATAAAAGGATTGAATCAAAAACTTGCCATTATGAAATTAGCGTTACAAGGAAATAATCAATAATGAATTATAGTCAGATTTATCAAATTGCGAGCCAAAGCATGCGTGTAGAGAAGCAGCGCATCGATGTAGTGGCTAATAATATTGCCAATCAATATACGTTACAAAACACGGATGGCTCAATATTCCAAGCTCATAAAATAGTTACCACAGCGAAAACATTCTCGGACTTTATCGATAGTCAACCTGAAATGGGTATTGATTCAGTTGAAGTAGTCCCACAGAATCTGCTACCTAATAAAGTTTATCAACCTGAAAATCCACAAGCCGATCAACAAGGCTATATTAATTACCCAGGGATCAATACCATTGATGAAATGACCACTCTCTTACGCGCATCGCGTGCCTATGAAGCCAATATTAAAATCATCAACAGTGCGCATAGCCTTTATTTACAAGCCTTAAGCATTGGAGAAGAGCGATGAAAATTACGGCTGTAAACAATTTATTTCCCCATCAACACCTGACTTCTATAGAAAAAAGAGAACCTCAAAATACCTCTTTTGCCACCTGGATTACTGAGGCAATAAATAATACCAACAATGAATTAAATCATGCTGATCAGGCTTTACAAGACTTGGCTAGTGGTCATGCAGAAAACTTACATCAAACTATGCTAACTCTCGAACAAGCAAAATTATCATTTCAATATTTGGAACAAATTCGTAACCGCTTGATGTGTGCATATCAAGATTTATTAAGAGAGCAGATTTAAAGTGACATATTTACGATCTATTCAACACTGGTTTCAAACTTTGGAAACAAAAAGCAAAATAAGTTTCTTATTTGCTATTTCTATTATTATTGTTTTAACGCTTCTTTTCAGTTGGTGGAGCCTTTCCCCTTCTTATGCAACCTTATTCAATCAATTAGATGAACACGATGCTCATAAAGTCATAGAGCAATTGGAGCAAAATAATATCACTTATCAACTTCATCATGATGGAAGCGAAATTCTAATTGATAAAAATCTGATAACCAAAACCCGCCTGAAGCTCATGAGCTCTAACATGCAGTTAACAGGAACAGTAGGCTTTGAACTCTTTGATAAAAATGATTTTGGTATGACTGATTTTTCTCAAAAAATTAACTATCAACGCGCTTTACAAGGAGAGTTAGAGCGAACTATTTCTAGCCTGGATGAAGTTATTCGAGCACGAGTCCATTTAGTCATTCCAGAAAATCGTTTATTTGATACAGAATCAAATAAACCAAAAGCGGCTGTCACTCTACACTTAAGGCGTAACCTTACCACTAAGCAAGTACAGAGTATTCAACAATTAATAGCGGCTAGCATTGCCCATTTATCGATTAAAAATGTAGTTATTGTAGACCAGGATGGCAATACACTTTCCCAGGCTAATGCAGATAGAGCCACCTCTCACTTTGTCGCCAAAAGAAGTCTTGAACAATACTTGAATCACAAAGTAACCCAAATTCTTTATAAGATATTTACCAAGGAGCAGGTTGCAGTCAAAATTAATGCTGAAATTAATTATGATGAATTACAACGCGAGCTTTTTAATCCCCAGGCAAAACAAATCACTCATGAAAAAGAAATAAAACATATAAATATAGATAAAAAAGGAAAATCAAAGGGACAACAGGACTTAACTTTAGAAAAAACCTATGAACTTGGCCATAAAAAAGAATTATTTAAGCAAGCAAGTGGTACTATTGAGCGCCTGACCGTAAGTGTTGCCCTACCTAAAAATACAGATGCCCAAACCCTCCAACAAGTGCAAAAATTAATTAAGAGTAGTATTGGCTTTAATGAAAAACGGGGCGATACCATAAGTGTAGAAGCCATCATTACGTCTTTGCCCATTGTATCTTCTATAAACTCCCCAAAAAAAGATTTTCCCCCATTGGCTACTCAATCCAAATATCACGAAAAATCGGAACAGCTTGTATTCTTACTTTGCTTTCTTAGTCTTGGAGGCACTGCAATCGTTCTGTATCGCAGAATTCAACATAAAAAACGTCAACAGCTTCTAGTGGAATTAACTCATTGGTTAAATCATCATGAATAGTGTATTAAAAAAAATCATCTTCAATTTAGCAAAACTATCGCGCACTGATCAGTACTGGGTATTAAAACATCTATCTCCAGAACATCGAACCCAATTTGATAATTTACAAGGAACATTGTTATTACAAAAAGCACGAAAATTTCGCCATTTAACTTGCCCAGACATTCCCTGTGATAATCAAATTCAACTACCCAAAGCATGCCATCAGCTTAGACAAGAGGATTCATTATTTATTGCAATTATTCTTGAACAAGGACAATTCAGTTGGGAAAAATTTTTTTTACATAGTTGCCCACATCAAGACCACATTCAACAATGTTTGACAACCCAAGTAAAAACTATAAAAACTGCCACTAAATATTATCTCTTTGAACAATGGCAAAAAGAGTTAAGTTTTCATGATCAATTGGAGACTGTGCATGGCTAAAATTTATAAAAATGTACTGGTTAGTCCAGAGGAAGTTTTTTTGCGCCCCGAAATTCAAAATAAACTCTCTGAACCAATAAATAATTTGCCTGCCCCTGAATTGCCTGATTTAGACACTCTCAGAAAAGAAGCTTATGAAACAGGTTATATTGATGGAAAAACAGCACAATTTAATCAGATAGAACAAGAGACTGTTCAAGTAAAACAACAATTAGAGAGCCTCCTCTCCTCTATTCCTGAAACTATTTCACAAAACAGGCTTCATTTAAGCAGTGAAATCGCTGATATAGTACTGCATATTGTGCAACAATTTTTTATTGAGCATCAGCATAATCATCAAGGCTTAATACAGCAAATCAATCAAATACTCGCTCAGTTAAATCATAAACAAACTGTTGAGCTCTATCTACATCCTCGAGATATTGCCATCTTGCAAAATACTCAAGTCCAACTTGAAGCTGCACATTTACATGGATTGAAAATCAAAGGCGATGAATCACTTATCTTGGGTGGGTGCATTATTAAAACCAGTCATGGCGTGTTTGATATTAGTCTGGAAAAACAAATCGAAAAACTGAAGACGGCATTGCTGCAAATCAAACATGGAGGGCAATATGCACCCATGGCTTAACCATTTAAATGCCATTGAACGTTTAGGAGAGATTGAACAATCTATTGGATTAAGATTAATAGCCAACGGCCCCCCACACAGTTTTGTGGGAGAGGTCTGTGATATTTTGGATCAAAATCAGCAAGTCATCATGCAAGCTGAAGTTATTGGTTTTGCAGAAGAAAAAGTCTATCTTATGCCTTATGATGCCATTTCAATCCGCATGGGCTATAAAGTTAGAGCAACAGGAAGTCATTTTAGAATACCTGTTGGGGAATCAATTTTAGGGCATATCGTTGATGCTTTTGCTTTACCTATTGATACTAAAATACAATTAGCTTGCCAAAACCAGGTTTTTACCATAAACAAAAAAATTAATCCCCTGACACGTGCTGCAATTAAAGAACGGCTAACCACTGGAATACAAGCTATTGATAGTTTGCTTCCAATTGGCAAAGGACAAAGAGTAGGCGTTTTTGCGGGAAGTGGTGTAGGCAAAAGCACTCTTTTGGGAACAATGGTTAAAAATATTCAAAGCGATATCAATGTCATTGCCTTAATTGGTGAGCGTGGCCGTGAAGTAAATGATTTTATTTGTAATTATTTGGATGAAAAAACCCTTAAAAAATCCGTGCTTGTAATAGCATGTAGCGATGAATCTGCATTAAGAAGACGGCAAGCAGCCTATACTGCAACAGCGATTGCAGAATTTTTTAGCCAGCAAGGCAAGCATGTGATGTTATTTATGGACTCCATTACCCGCTTTGCCATGGCGCAAAGAGAAATTGGTCTCAGCTTAGGAGAACCTCCCACTGCTCGAGGGTATACGCCCAGTGTTTTTGCTCTTTTACCTGGGATTATTGAGCGCACAGGAAATTTTGTAGCCCAAGGCAGTATTAGTGCTCTTTATACTGTATTAGTTGAAGGAGATGATTTTAATGAGCCACTTGCTGATCACATGCGTGCTTTATTGGATGGGCATATTGTATTAAGTCGAGAGCTTGCACAACGAGGACATTATCCAGCGATAGCCATTTTACAAAGTGTATCGCGCCTGGCTAAACAATTAGTTGCACCAGATGAACAATCTTTAATCAACCAGGTGTTCTCACTTTTGAGTATTTATCAACAAAATAAAGATTTGATTGAAGTAGGTGCATATAAGCCAGGAAAAAACCCTCTTTTAGATCAGGCGGTACAACATATACAGAAAATTAACCAACTCCTGATCCAAAAGACGGTGAATTTTTTACCTTTTGACAAGCTCATGGATGCTTTTCGAGAAATTTTATCATGAATAAACAAATTACTGCTTTAATTACGAAATTAAATTGGCAGGTGAATGAGCTTTACCAGCATTATCAAGAAACACAAAAACAATGCCAACTACTTATTGAGCAAATCTCTGAGTTTGATAAACAAATAACGCAATGTGCCCAAACCGATTCTTTACATATTAATCCTGAGTTTGAGATCAATCGATTGAACTTTATTACCCAATTACAAGAAAAAAAAGAAATATTAAAAACTACCTTGAAAAATCACCAGGAAATAGAAAAGAAATTAGAAAATCGCATACAACGCAGCAAAATAGAATTAAAAATGTTGAACAAATACATTGAACGAGAAAAAAATACACAAAAAGAGCAACAAGATAAAAAGCATAATCACGACATGGATGAATGGGCAATACAAAGAGAACAGTCATGAAGATTAATGATATATTAACCAATGAAACGACAGTAACGAATCTAAAAACAAAGCAAGCTAATACTTCCAACTTTCAACAGTGGCTGGAAGAGAGGCAAATTGCCTATGATAAATTAGGAACTCCGACCAAGCAATGTAGCGGTGATGAGTATTATTGGGAACATCAGCAACAATTACAGCAATCTAATTTAGCTTTTAATTTTCAACCAACAGAAACTTCAACACCTCCTCTGTCATTTACTGATAAAAGATTGCATGGGGAAGATCTTAAGCTTCCAGAGGCTCAAATGCACTATGAAGTATTTACTCACAGTGCAACCGTAGCTCAGACTAATAAATCAAATCAGGAAGTTTTGCCCTTAAGACCATACATTTATTCTTCTGGTAAAAAAAACAACAATAACTCATTTTATCATTTTGAATCGACAGAAGTCATCGAAGAGTTAGAAAATTTAGCCCAAGAAACAAAGAAGCCACAAGAAAAACCATTACCTGCCATTCAATTTAAACCCTATCACTTATTTATGCACAGTGAGTATGCCGAACTATCCCTTAACCTAAACTCTTTCAGCATTGAGGAACAAAAAGAATTGCTGCATCAAATTCAACAATATTTAAAACTAAGAGGCCTCACTTTAAGCCGTTTAATCATTAATGGAGTAAAACATGACTGATGCTATCAATAACATTGATCTTGGACAAGCCGATTATATGAAGCTATTTACCCAGGAGCTAACATACCAGGATCCTCTCAAACCAATAGATAATCGTGAGTTTATGGCACAAATGGCGCAATTTTCTACTTTACAACAAGCTTTGGCGACTAATGAAGTCTTAAAAAATCTATTGATTACAACAGTGGCCAATCAAAGTATTAATCTCTTAGGCAAAACCGTAAAAATTGAAGGGTCTGAAGATTATGGCGTTGTACGGTCTATCAAATTTAATAAAAATGCTGCTCCAGAAATTGTTGTTCAGCAAAATAATGGTGGAACGCCCACAGTTAATTTAAACCAGATAATTGAAGTTGATTAAGGATTACCAATGAATAGCACCTATTATAGCAGTCTGTCAGGAATGCTTGCTGCCAGTTATGGCTTACAAACTACTTCCAATAATATTGCTAACATGCAAAGTCATGGCTTTAAACGTAGTGATGTTTTCTACTCCTCTTTAGGAAATGGTGAGGATAGCTCTGGATCAGGAGTAACAATTAATGGTAGCGCTACTAATTTTAATGAAGGGAAGTATTTGCAGACAGATACAATGAGTGACCTGGCAATAGTTGGCAATGGTTTTTTCATTGTCCGGTTGAAAAGCAATGAACTGATTTATACCCGTAATGGTCAATTCAGCTTTAAAGATGGCTTATTAAGAGATAAAAATACAGATGGGCTTGTGCAAGGCTATGATAAGACTGGTAATTTAGTCCCTATTCATGAAAAAGGGCCTAAAACCACAGCTGGGAATGCTAGTCGGGATATATTTCTCAAGGGGACTTTTGTTGCAAGAACTATAAAAAATGATACCACAACAAAAGATCAACCGCCTAATCCAAATAATTCCGACCCCTCCTCCACTACTAAAATGGAAATGAAATATGAAAATATCATTTTTGACATTCAGAATGTTTATGATGCGCAAGGAAAGGCACATACCATAAAAGTTGAATTAAAAAACAAAGAGGATTCTTTTAATAAAATTAACAATTGGAATATAGAAAATATTACTTGTGGGGATGCTCAGATCACTTTTCCATTTTCCCAAGAATTGGAATTTATAGAGGAATCTGGAGCCGAAGAAGGAAAAAGCTCTTTTCAATTTACACTTAATGGCCAAACGGTCACTGTGTATCTAGGAGTTTTTCGTAACAGTGAGAGTGAAATCGTTAATCTCAAAAGTCTGGAAAAAAATCCCTCTGCCACTACAGACGTCAGCGTATGGCAAAACGATGGGTATGGCTTAGGAACCCAGTCAGGTTTTTCTTTTGACGAAAATGGACAAATATTTTATCACTATGATAACGGAAAAATTCTCTCAGGATCATATATAGGACTAGCCCGTTTTGATGATATGGAACA
This sequence comes from uncultured Legionella sp., assembly GCA_964618245.1. GTDB lineage: Bacteria > Pseudomonadota > Gammaproteobacteria > Legionellales > Legionellaceae > Legionella. Next base: position 10,161 of record CAZTYT010000053.1, read on the forward strand.
TAACTTAATCCAAACACCCAATAATTTTTTCCGGGCAAAAACGAATAAGGGAATTCATTATGGTCGTCCTAATCATGATGGTTTTAGCTTTATTCAACCCAAACAATTGGAAACTTCTAATGTCGACTCAACCGTAGAGTTTGCTAATATCGTGGTTCTACAACGCATGTTTCAAGCCTGTTCGCAAATAATGGATATAGAAAAACAATTATTAGAAGAACTGGAGGCCAAGTCATGAAGCCATATCGGTTAATTAATACTTCAGAGCTTGTCAGTCTTAAACAGTTTTTTTGCCAAACTGCTGCGGATTGGATTCAAGACTATTGCATTAAACCACTGGCTCTTGAAGTAAAGAGGCCTGACCCGAATTACCAAATGGAAAATCTGGTTGCTCTATATAGCTCCAACAAACCGTTACTCTTTCTAAAGGGTGACTTTCTAAACGTAATGAATCAATCTTTATTTGGCATAAATCATTCCAGTTTTAATGCTGGTAGTGAAAGTTTACTCTTACAGCTTTTAAGTCATTTACTCGATTTAAATTTAAATGAGGCAAAAACTATTTCTGAACAGCCTATTTCTTGGTTTTATCCAGGCTCGACTTGCTTATTGCTTAACCTACATTGTGAATCTGATTATTTCACTGTCATTTTGAATCCTGAATGGGTTTATCAAAAACTACCTAAAGCCCAAGCCCAAACTCATCTCAATACATTAGACGCTGCACTGGCTGAAGAAAATATTGAAATATCGGTTGAGCTATCCCCTTGTGCCTTATCATTAAAAAATTTA